>NZ_BAABJQ010000037.1:0-83327 GCF_039543385.1 Rugosimonospora acidiphila | reverse complement strand
AGCCCCAGCGCGCGCAGCGCGACGGCCTGCGCCGGCGCGTCGCCGCCGCGCCGGGCCTCGCGCAGCGCCGCCTCGGCCAGCCGGCCGGCCCGCACCGGGTCGGCCATCACCAGCGGCAGCAGCCGCGCGGCCAGCTCCTCGGAGCCGGACGTCGCCGTGGGGGCAGCCATTGCGAGCATCCCGTCAGCCGCACAAATATCTTCGCTGATGACGTATCAGGGCGGCCGGTCCGCCGTCTACCTTTCGTACCCAACCGTGGCCCCGTGGACCGACATCCGACCCGGGCGGCCCGGGCCCGGTACCCGAACCGGGCCGGGTGGGCCCGACATCGTGAAGGAGCTTGCGAGATGACGACATCGCACGACCGGCTCGACCAGTGGCGCCGATCCCGCACCCGGCGACTGGCCGAACTGGAGTGGGTGCGCACCGACACGAGTGGCGGGCGGCCCGTCCGGTTCGTGGCCGACGAAATCCTGGTCGCCGGCCCGGACGACGGGGACGGCGGCGTGGCCGCCGCCCGGCAGGCGCTGACCGGCCTGGGGCATCGCGGCTCCGACATCGCCGAGAACCGGACCGCCACGGGCGTGCGCCGGCTGCGGGTACCGGGGCTGGACGTGGCCGCCGCGGTGCGGCTCGCCCGCGCCGCCGCGCCGGCCGGCACCGTGGTGGGCGCCAACCACGTGTTCCTGTCCACCCCGCACGAGCACGGTGGGCCGTTCGGTCCCCCGTCGGCCGCGGTCACCGCGCCCACCCTCGCCGTGCCGGACGACGCCGCCGACCCGGTACGGGTGGTGGTGATGGACACCGGCGTCTGGGCGGACAGCCCGCTGCCGCTCAACGGGTACCTGGCCGCACCCGAGGCGTACGAGACGAACCTCGACGCGGACAGCGACGGGAACATCGACTCCGACGTCGGCCACGCGAACTTCATCGCCGGCGTGGTGCTGCAGGGCACGGCCCGGGCGCAGGTGCGCATCATCAAGGTGCTGGACACGTTCGGGCTGTGTACCGAGGCCGACCTCGCCGCGTCTCTCACCGCGCTGGACGACTTCGACGTGCTGAACCTGTCGCTGGGCGGGTTCAGCAGCGACGACCAGCCGCCCGCCGTGCTCGCCCAGGCGCTGGGGTCAGTGCTGAGCGCCGGCGACCGGATGCTGGTGGCCGCGGCCGGCAACGACGGCGTGGCCGACCGGCCGTTCTGGCCGGCCGCGTTCGCCGGCGCGGACGTGCCCTGGGCCGACCGGGTTCTCGGCGTCGCCGCGCACGACGGCAGCGCCATCTGCGACTGGAGCAACAGCGGACCGTGGGTCGGCCTGGCCGCGCCGGGCGCGGACGTGGTGAGCACCTACGTCAACCACGCCGCGTTCGAGGGCGGCTGGGCCACCTGGAGCGGAACCTCGTTCGCCACCCCGCATGTGGTGGCCGCACTGGTCGAACAGGCCGCCGCCAGCGGGTCGCCGACGGCCGCCGCCAAGGCGCTGCGGGAGAGCGCGGCGCGGGCGCCACTGAACGGGTACCCGGCACTATGGTGATGGTGTGGCAGGTCGCGAGCCAGCCGGGGGCGGCCGAGCATCCTGATACAGTCGTCACTATGAGTAGCTTCGATCCCACGATCGCGCTCATCGCCGCCTCGGATGGTGACCAGCGGGCGTGGGACGGGATCGTCGCCACGTACGCCAACCTGGTCTGGGCGGTGGCCCGCAGCTTCCGGCTCGCCGAGGCCGACGCCGCGGACGTGTTCCAGTCCACCTGGTTCCGGTTGGTCGAACGACTGAACACGATCCGTGACGGCGACCGGCTCGGCGCGTGGCTGGCCACCACCGCGCGGCGGGAGGCCATCAACGTGCTGCGCCGCGCCGGGCGCGAGACCCCGACCGACGACTTCGGCCCGGAACTGGCCGACCCACGGTCGGAGTCGCCCGAGGACGTGCTGGTGCGCGACGAACGGGACCAGCTGATCTGGCAGTCGTTCGGGCGGCTGCCGGAGCGGTGCCAGCGGCTGCTGCGCGTACTGCTGGCCGACCCGCCGCTGTCCTATGAGGACGCCGCCGTCGTGCTCGACATGCCGATCGGCAGCATCGGGCCCACCCGCGCCCGCTGCCTCAAGAACCTCGGCAACCAGCTCTCCCTGTCCTGAACGGCGGTTGGCACGCCCACTACGACTCCCGAAACAACGCCGCGATCCGTTGCAACGACCCGCTTCTAGCCGACAACCCATTTCTAGACGACGACGCTTTTAGACGACGCTTTTAGACGACGACGCCTTTCCAGACGACGACGCCTTTCCAGACGACGACGCCTTCTAGACGACACACGAGATTCTGGAGCGACGATGAGCGATCCACCCCGCCCACCACCGCTGGCCGAGGAGTTGGCGGAGGTACTCTCCCGCCACGACCCGGTGCCGCCGACGCTGCTGGACGCCGCCTCTGCGACGCTGCGCTGGCGCGAGGCCGACGCCCGGCTCGCCGCGCTCATCGACGAGGAGAACCGGGCCCTCGCGGCGCCCGCGGTGCGTGGCGCGCCGCCGCGGTTGCTGTCCTTCGAGGTGGACGCGGTCACCATCGACCTGGAACTGTCCACCGACGACGGGCGGGCCCGGCTGATCGGTCAGATCGCGCCGACCGCGGCGATGCCGGTCGAGGTCCGGCACGCGAACGGGGTCTGGGCCGGGCGGACCGATGAGCTCGGCCGGTTCGCGGTCGCGGACCTCCCGTGCGGTCCGATGCGCGTGTCCTGCACGCCGGATACCGCGTCGGGACCGGTGACCACCGCCGTCTTCACCGCGTGAACCGCCGCGCCCCGGCCACCTCGGTGGCCGGGCCGGACGCCCGCTGCCGGCGCGGTCAACCGCCCGGGCACCGCGGCACGGCGCCGCTGAAATTCCTACAGGTGGGGCCGATGTGGTGGGTCGTCGGGGCCGGCGGACGGGCGCGGTGGACGTCACGCTCGCCCGACGCACCGACCGCCATGGCCGGGAAGCACGCCGCCAGCACGCACACGAACAGCACGATGGCGGTCTTGCCGCGCCCCGGTGAGGGCGGCCACCAGACCGGCCACCGCCGGCAGGCCGACCCCGACCAGCGCCAGCGCGATCAGGTACATGCCCTGGTGGTAGATGTCGTCGTCGGACGGTTCGCCCTCGACCCGGAGTCCGGTGAAGAACGAGCCGCCCAAGAGGACGACGCACCCGACCAGCCACATCAGGCCGAGCAACCACAGCACGGTGGTGACGGCCGTGGATCCGGGGCGAGTCTCGGGATCGTCGTCGATGTGCCCCATCGCCCGACCGTAACAACGCGCCGCTATTCGCGTGGGCCCGGCGAGGGGCCCGGCGTCAGCTCGCGGCGCCGGGTACCAGCCGGAAGCGTGAGGCCACGACCTGGGTGTCGTCGTCCACGGTGAAGCCGGGGTCGCCCAGCTCCGCGCGTACCTCGGGGGCGTGCCAGAACTCCTCGTGCCCGGCCCGCCAGGCCGCCACGGACTCGTCACCCTCCCCCTCGTCGACGACGTGTCGCAGGTCGACGTCGGCGAGCCGGACCACCCGCACCTCGGTCAGCTCGATCACCGCTACCCGCCGGTCCGCGGAGTCCACCACAGCGAGCCGCTGGCCCGCCTCGGGCAGCGGCTCGTTGTCGCACTCGTACCCGAGCAGCAGGCTCGAGGTGGACGTCTTGGCGCCGGACAGGATCGCGGCCACCAGCCGGTCGCGCAGCGGCCCGGGAAAGCCAAACTCCACCCGGGGAAGGTCGTCGAGGTCCATCGCGGGCGGCTCAGGCCGGGGCGATCTGACGGCGGGCGTCGGCGCGGCGGTAGAACGGCTTGGCCACCACGGTCATCCGCAGCATGCTGCCCCGCACGTCCACGTCGACCGGGGTGCCGGGCTCCGCGAGCGCGGGCGGGACGTAGGCCATCGCGATCGGGTGCCCCAGCGTGGGCGAGAGTACCCCGCTGGTCACCCGGCCCACCGCCGCACCGGACTCCGGATCCACCACCGGGTTACCCGCACGGGCCGCCCGCCGGCCGGTGCCTTCCAGCCCCACCAGCACCGACGGCGTACCGGACTGCCGGTACTCCTCCAGCGCCTTGCGCCCGACATAGTCCGCCGCCTTGTCCGCGGGCACCGCCCAGCCGAGCCCGGCGTGCAGGGGCGTGACGTCGACGGTCAACTCGTTGCCGTACAGCGGCATGCCCGCCTCCAGCCGCAGCGTGTCCCGGGCCGCGAGCCCGACCGGCTGGACCCCGGCCGACTCGCCGGAGCGCAGCAGGTCGGCCCAGACCGCCGTCGCGTCGTCCGGCGCCACGTAGATCTCGAACCCGAGTTCCCCGGTGTAGCCCGTGCGGGCCAGCAGCGCCTCGCGGCCGGCCACCCGGCTGGCCACCGCCGAGTAGTAGCGCAGGCCGTTGAGGTCCGCGGGGGTGTGCTCGGCGAGGATCTCCGCGGCGCGGGGCCCCTGCAGCGAGATGAGCGCGTACCGGTCGGACACGTCCCGGGTGCGCGCGTCGAAGCCCGCGATGCGGGCGTCGAGTTCGGCGCTCACAGTCGCGACATTCGCGGCATTCGCCACGATGAGGAACTGATCCTCGCCGGTGTGGTAGACGACGAGATCGTCCAGCATGCCGCCCGAGGCGGTGCAGATCAGGGTGTACCGGGCCCGGTCGACCGGCATGGCGGAGGCGTCCAGCACCAGGGCGTGGTCGAGGAAGCGTGCCGCGTCCGGGCCGGTGATCTCGATCTGCCCCATGTGGGACAGGTCGAACAGGCCGGCGGCGGTCCGCACGGCCTCGTGTTCGCGCAGGTCGCTGACGTACCGCAGGGGCATCCGCCAGCCGGCGAAGGTCGTGAAGGTGGCGCCGAGCCGCGCGTGTTCGGACGCGAGCGGCGTTTCCCGGACGTTCGGTACGACCATGGATCTCTCTCTTTCGGCCTCCGGGCGGGCCCACCCGGCCTGGAATCGCTTGAGCCACCCTACGCGGGGCCGGCCCCGCCGGCACCGGGTGGCACCCCCAACGCCCGCCTCAAGGTGCGGTCACCACCGGGTCGCGGCCGGCTCTACCCGGTCGGCTGCCCGGCCGGCCAGCCGACTCACTGCCCGGGTCGCGACCGGGCGCCGGCTCGCTGTTGCCCGGCTCGCTGTTGCCCGGCTTGCCGGGCGCCGGCTCGCTGGGCGGTCGCGCCGCCGCGGCGTCGGGCGCGCCCGCGCCACGAACGGCGGCCAGCAGCGCCTCGCCCTTCAGCAGCGCCTCGGCGTACTCCTCGTCCACGTCCGACAGCGCGACGATGCCCCCACCGACCCCGATGGACATGGCCTCGCCCCGGGCCACGATGGCGCGGATGACGACGCTGAAGTCGGCCTCGCCGGACAGGCTCAGGTACCCCAGGCCGCCCGAGTACACGCCCCGGGGATCCGCCTCGACCTCATCGATGATCTCCATGGTGCGCAGCTTCGGCGCCCCGGTCATCGAGCCGGGCGGGAACGCCGCCCGCAGGCACCCGACCGCGTCCACGGCCGGCTCCAGCACCCCGCGCACCGTGGTGACGAGCTGGTGCACGGTCGCGTAGGACTCCACCGCCATCAGCGACGGCACCGCGACCGTGCCGACCTGGCAGACCTGGCCCAGGTCGTTGCGCAGCAGGTCGGTGACCATCAGGTTCTCGGCGAACGTCTTGCGGTCGCGGGACAGCAGCGTACGGGCCCGCTCGTCGTCGGCCCGGTCCCGGTGCCGCCCGGCGGTGCCCTTGATGGGCCGCGCCTGGACGGTGCCATCCGCACCGACCCGCAGGAAGCACTCCGGCGACGAGCTGAGCACCGTCACCTCGGGCAGTCGCAGGAACGCCGCGTACGGCGCCGGGTTGACCCGCCGCAGGTGCCGGTACAGGTCGGCGTGCCGGGAGGTGCACTCGAACGACATCCGGAAGGTCAGGTTCACCTCGTACGACTCGCCCCGCGCCAGCAGCTCCCGTACCCGGTGGAACGCGCCGCCGTACCAGTCCCGCCCCGGTACCCGCACCCCGGACACGTACCCGCCGCGAGGCGGTGGCCCGGCCGGCGGGGTGTCGGCGAGCATCCGCTCGGTGCGGTCGAGCCAATCCCGGGCGTCCGCCCCGTCCTCCGGGGTCGCGACCGCGTTGAGGTACAGCCGCCGGTGCTCGTGGTCGAAGGCGAGAAACCGCTCCACGTAGGCGAACGCGGCGTCCTGCTCGTACCCCAGGTAGCCGACGTACCCGCCCCGGAACGGGTACGGCGCGTCGCCGGCCGCGACCCCGAACCGGCGCAGCCGGCCGGACAGGTACCCGAAGACGTCCCCGCCCTCGGTCGTGACCGCCCCGGCGCGCTCCACCCGTACCGTCGCCCCGCCGGCCCGGCCGGTCACCACGTGTCCACGCGGCCCCTCCGGCGTGCCCAGGTACGACATCCTCGCCAGGCCCCGGTCGTGCCGGGCGCTGTCCAGCCAGCAGACCCGTTCCCGCTGGGCGAAGTGCGCGGCGAACACGTCCTCCGGCTCGCGCCAGGCGACCTCGCGCACCAGCAGGGTGGCGCCGACCGGCCGGGGCGGCCGGGGTGCGACCACGACGCGCTCCGGTGCCCGGTGCCGGCCGAGGAAGTTGCCGATCAGCCGGTCGCCGTGCTCGGCGCAGATCGACTCGGGGTGGAACTGCACCCCGTGCAGCGGAAGCCGCCGGTGGCGCAGCGCCATCACCACCCCGTCGTCCGCGTACCCGGCCACCTCCAGCTCCTCGGGCACCTCGGCGACCGCCAGCGAGTGGTAACGCACCGCCCGGAAACCCTGCGGCAGTCCACTCAGGACACCCCGGTCGTCGTGCCGGACGGGGCTGGTCAGGCCGTGCCGGGGCGGCACCGGACGCACCCGCCCGCCGTGCGCGAGTGCGAGCAGCTGGTGCCCGAGGCACACCCCGAGCACCGGCAGCCCGGCGGCCAGCACGGCGGCGGCCCCGCCCACCCGGACCGCCTCGGCCGGGTGCCCCGGCCCCGGAGAGACGATCACGTGGGTGTACGCCGCGCCGATCCGCGCCGGGTCGGGCAGCGCGTCGTTGCGCAGCACGACCGGCGGCACGCCGGCCACCCGGCCCACCAGCTGGTACAGGTTGTAGGTGTACGAGTCGTAGTTGTCGACCAGCAGCACGCGCGGTGGGGCCCCGCCGGACTCCGGTCGCGCGGTCCCCTCGCCGGTAGTGCCCTCGCGGGTAGCCATCGCCGCGCTACGGCAGCGTGATGCCCGGGTAGAGCGGGAAGCCGGCCAGCAGGTCGGCCGCCTGGGCGCGCACCTTCTCGGCGACCGCGCCGTCCAGCGCGTACTTCGCCTTGGACGCCCCACCGCTCGCGTCGGCGGCCGGCCGCGTCGAGGTGAGCACCGTGATCATGAGCTCGGCGATCTGGTCCATCTCGGCCGCGCCGAGCCCCCGGGTGGTCAGGGCCGGCGTGCCGACGCGCACCCCCGAGGTGTACCAGGCGCCGTTGGGGTCCTGCGGGATCGAGTTGCGGTTGGTGACGATCCCGGAGTCGAGCAGGGCGGCCTCCGCCTGGCGCCCGGTCAGCCCGTGGGCGGACACGTCGACCAGTACCAGGTGGTTGTCGGTGCCGCCGGTGACCAGCCGGGCGCCCCGGCGCAGCAGCCCCTCGGCCAGGGCGGTCGCGTTGTCCACCACCCGCTGGGCGTAGTCGCGGAAGCTCTCGGTGCGCGCCTCGGCCAACGCGACCGCCTTGGCCGCCATCACGTGCGGCAGCGGGCCGCCGAGCACCATCGGGCAGCCCCGGTCGACGTGCTCGGCGAGTTCGTCCTGGCACAGCACCATGCCGCCCCGGGGACCGCGCAGCGTCTTGTGGGTGGTGGTGGTGACGATGTGCGCGTGCTGCACCGGGTCGAAGTCACCGGTGAGGACCTTGCCGGCCACCAGCCCGGCGAAGTGCGCCATGTCGACCAGCAGGGTCGCACCGACCTCGTCGGCGATCTCGCGCATGATCGCGAAGTTCACCCGCCGCGGGTAGGCCGAGTAGCCGCCGACCAGGATCAGCGGGCGGAACTCGCGGGCGGTGGCCCGCAGGGCGTCGTAGTCGAGCAGCCCGGTGGCCGGATCGGTGCCGTAGCTGCGCTGGTCGAACATCTTGCCGGAGATGTTCGGACGGAAGCCGTGGGTGAGGTGGCCCCCGGCGTCCAGGGCCATGCCGAGCATCCGCTGGTCGCCCAGCTCGCGGCGCAGCGTCGCCCAGTCCTGCTCGCTCAGGTCGTTGACCTGGCGGACCTGGGCGCGGCGCAGCGCCGGAGACTCGACCCGCTGGGACAGAACCGCCCAGAACGCGACCAGGTTGGCGTCGATGCCGGAGTGCGGCTGCACGTAGGCGTGCGAGGCGCCGAACAGCTCCCGGGCGTGCTCGGCCGCGATCGACTCCACGGTGTCGACCTGCTGGCAGCCGGCGTAGAACCGCCGCCCGACGGTGCCCTCCGCGTACTTGTCGGACAGCCAGTTGCCCATGGCCAGCAGGGTGGCCGGTGAGGCGTAGTTCTCGCTGGCGATCAACTTGAGGGAGCCGCGCTGGGCGTCCAGCTCGTCGGCGATGGCCTGCGCGATGCGCGGCTCGACGGCGCGTACGGCGTCCAGGCTGGCGCCGAAGGCCACGGATTCCGTACTGGATGATCGAGTACTGGACTCGGTGCTGGGGGTAGGCACGATGGAGCCTCCTTGAGTGCAGTGGGAGGCCCAGACGCACGGCACGGTGTCGGCCAGACGGGCGTCACGGCGACAGGGCCGCTCCCCGATGGTCGGTTCCATCCCAGCGCGCCAGTCACGGCCCGTCACGCAGTCTAACAGCGCGGGCCGGCACCCCGGACAGGCGAGGGCACCCCGGAGCGCGGCGCCCAGAACCGGGGCAAAACGCCCGCCGACCGGACCTTCGACTCGGGCCGCCCGCGCCGCGCCGCCACCGGGGCGGGCGGGCGAACAGAGGGAACGTCAACGGGGCAGGTCACCGTACACTCAGCAGCGATGTGCCTGCCTATGACACCCCCGCCCCCGGGCCTCGGTCTCTTCTCCGGCCGCCGCTCCCCGGGCCTCCGCCGCTCCCCGGGCCCCCACCGCTCCCTGGGTTTCCGCCCAGGCCGACCGTGCCCGGTCGCGTGAACGTCCTCCGGCTGCTACGCGCCCGGGATGCCAACCTGTCCGCGCTGCGCCGAGCGGGCCGGGCGGCGATCGTCGCGCCGGGCCTGTTCGCCCTGTCGGACAAGGTGATCGGAAGCCCGACGGTCGCCACCTTCGCCGCGTTCGGGACGTTCGCCACCCTGCTGTTCGTCGACTTCGGCGGCTCCATGCGGGAGCGGCTGCGGGCACAGGTCGGCCTGGTGCTGGCCGGCGCGCTCCTGGTCTGCCTCGGCACCCTGGTCTCCCAGGTGGTCTGGCTCGCCGTGCTCGCCACGTTCGTGGCGGGCCTGGCGGTGCTGTTCGCCGGCGTGGTCAGCTCGGCCCTGGCCGGCGCGACGACCGCGCTGCTCGTCGGGTTCGTTCTGCCGGTCACCCAGCCCGGGCCCCTCGGTTCGATCCCGGACGAGCTCGGCGGCTGGTTCCTGGCCGGCGCGACCTCGGTGATCGCCATCGCCGTGCTGTGGCCCGCCCCGACCCGCGAGCCGCTGCGGCTCTCGGCCGCGACGGCGTGCGAACGGCTGGCCCGGCGGCTGCGCGTGGACGTTGACTACGTGCGGGCGGGCTTCGACCCGGACCGGCGCCCGGCCCTCGACGAGGCGGCCGACGAGGCGCAGCGGGCCGTCGCGACGCTGCGCGGCTCGTTCTTTCGGACGCCGTACCGCCCCACCGGCCTCAGCACCGCGACCCGCACCCTGCTGCGCCTGGTCGAAGAGGTCATGTGGCTCGACTCCGTGCTGGTGCGGATGCCCTTGGAAACGCCGCGGGCACCCACCGATCCGGCGGTCTGCGAGCTGAAACTGGCCGCGGCCACGGTACTGGAGCGCGGCGCGGCGCTGCTGGAGTCGGGTACCGGCGACCCTCGCGAACTGGACCCCGACCTGCGACGCCTGGCGCGGGCCCGGGAGGAGATGGAACAGGCGGTCACCTCGAGCCTGCCGATCGGCAGCGCGCTGGTCCCGACCGCGCCGCGCGAGAATGAAGCCGGGGAGATCGGGGCAGCCGGGAAGCTCGGGGCAGCCGGGGAGCTCGTCACCTCCCTGGGGCCGAGCTTCCGCGCCCAGCAGCTGAGCTTCGCCGCGTCCGCCATCGCGGCGAACGTGACGCTGATCGTGGCCGCGAACCGGCGCACCTGGTGGCAGCACCTGCTCGGCCGCCGGCCGGACGGCGTGGAATCCCCGCTGTCGTCCGCCCGGGTGCGGGCGGGCTCCCACGTCGAGCGCCACTCGGTCTGGCTGCACAACAGCGTGCGCGGCGCCATCGCGCTGACCCTCGCCGTACTGGTGGCCGACGTGACCGGCGTCCAGCACTCGTTCTGGGTGGTCTTCGGCACCCTGTCCGTGTTGCGCTCCAACGCTCTGAACACCGGCCAGAACGCGCTGCGCGGCCTGCTGGGTACCGTCATCGGGTTCGTCGTCGGCGGCGTGATCATCGTGGCCGTCGGCACGAACACCGCGGTCTTCTGGGTGCTGCTGCCGCCAGCCATCGCGTTCGCCGGTCTGGCTCCCGCCGCCATCTCGTTCGCGGCCGGGCAGGCGGGCTTCACCGCCGCGCTGCTGATCCTCTACAACATCGTGGCGCCCGCTGGCTGGACGATCGGCTTGGTCAGGATCGAGGACGTGGCGATCGGCTGCGCGGTCAGCCTCGTGGCGGGGGCGCTGTTCTGGCCACGGGGAGCCGGCTCCGCGCTCGGCCAGGCGCTGGCCGAGGCGTTCTCCGACAACGCCCGGTTCCTGCGCGACGCCGTGCACTACGGGCTCACCCGGTGCGACGCACAGGTACCGACCGCTCCCGTTCCCGAGGACGCGAGCCGACGCGCCGCAGCCGCGTCGCGCCGGCTCGACGACGCCTTCCGCGGGTACCTGGCCGAGCGCGGTACGAAGTCGATCCCGCTGGCCGACCTCACGGCGTTGATCACCGGGGTCTCCGTGCTGCATTTCGGCGCCACCGCCATCCTCGACATCTGGCAGCGCAACGACGCCTCGCCGGCCGGGGACCGGGGCGCGGCCCGGGCGCAGATCCTCGACTCCGCCACGGTGCTGGTCAACTGGTACGAGCAGGCGGCCCGCGCGCTGGCCGGCTCCGGCACCGTACCGGACGAACTCGCGCACGACGGAGCGACGGACGGCCGCCTCGTCGAGGCGGTGCGACGCGACCTGACCGGCGAGGACGGCCGCGCCACGGCCACTGCGGTCAGAATGATCTGGACCGCGGACCACATCGACTCGGCGCGCCGCCTGCAGGCCGGGATCCTGGCGCCAGCCCGCGCGGTGGCCACCGCCCAACGGACGCCCCGCTCCTGGCTGGCCATGCGTCGAACGCGGCCCACCATGGTGCTCGAGGAGGCGGCCTAGGCTGCTGTCTCAGGGGCGGCGGCCCTGGCCCACCGGCGATCGCGGGCGCGTGCCCCGGAGGTTGCCCAGGCGCACGGCCGCTTCGGTCGCCGTCAGCCGAGCTGTTCGGCCAGCCCGACCATGACGCCCTCGGACCGCGGACGTAGCAGAGCCGACGTCGACAACGATGGAGACGTTGCACATCCGTTGATCGTCATACTGGCTCTCTTCGCCATCCCTCGCCGTTGGACGCGCACGGTGGCCGCGTCGGCTTGTGAGACGGTGAGACGAAGCCGCCGGGCCGTTCTCGACATCCTTGCCACCATCTTCATCGGGAGGCTTTTGACGCGGCCGACAGGCGCAGTCGATGGGGCGGCACCACCGCCTTGTCGCCAACGCTACCGCCGCAGCCCGGCCCACGCCGCGTCGGACGATACGCGACGAGCAGCGAGCAATGAGCGACGAGCGGTGCGCGACGAACGGTGCGCGACGAACAGCGAGCCGCGAGCGATGCGCGGCGAGTGGGCAGCGGCTAGCGGCTTTCGGGTGCCCTCGCTCGTGGCGATCGTTGCCGGTGGGTGTCATTGCCTACGGTGGTAGATGTTGCGGTGGTAGATGTTGCGGCGGGGTTGTTGGTCGGGGTCGAGGTATCGGGGTGGGATGAACTCGGGTAGCCCGTCGCCGGCGACTCTGACCTGCCAGTCGCCCTGGTGGATTACCCGGTGGTGGTGTGCGCACAGCAGGACCCCGTTGTCGAGGCTGGTGGGGCCGTCATCCAGCCAGCTGATGAGGTGGTGCCCGTCGCACCATCTGGGTGGGCGGTCGCAGCCGGGAAACGCGCAACCCCGGTCGCGTAGCACCAGGGCGCGGCGGGTCGGGCCGGTGAACAGGCGCCGCTCCCGGCCCACGTCCAGGACCTGACCCGTGCTGCCCAGCACGGCGGGCACGATCCGGGCATCACACGCCAGCCGGCGGGCGGCGGCGGGGCTGAGCACGGTCCCGTCGTCCAACGTGGCGGCGCCGATCTGCCGGCGGAGGGTGTCCAGGTCGACGGTGACGGTCACCTGCGGCCGGTCCCCACCGTTGTCGGGCAACTCCCCGCCGGCCAGGGCGAGTCGGCATACCTCCACCAGGGCGTCGGCGCGTCGCTGCTCCGGGCCGCGCAGCCCCGCCTGATCAACCGGTCGGGGTGCGCACAACGGGTCGATCGCGGCCCGGACCACGGCGGCGGACTCCTGGTCCAGCCACCCGGTCAGCCGCACCTTCGCCTGGCCGGGCACGTCGGTCAGGTACAGGCACCGGTCGGCGTGGGCACGGTCCTCGTCCTTGGCTAACTGTTGCGCGGCCTGTTCCTCGGCGAACTGGGGGGCGACCACGTCTAGCAGTCGGCTGGTCAGCCGACCCAACTCCTTGGGCCCGAACACCGCACACTGCCCGACCAGAAACTCCTCCCCCTCGGGGCGGACCCCGGCGGGGAGAGTGGGGACAGCGGCCGCGATCACCTGCGCCTGCTCAAGGTTGACCGTGCCGGCGGCCAACGCCTCCACCGTCTTCGGCAACTGGCCGTGCAACGCCGCGGCGAGCCTCACCTGACGCGCCGCCGCAGCCCCGGACAACCGGTATCGGTCGCGTAGCCACGCGGTCGTCGTCGTGGCACCCTGCCGCCGGGCAAGGTCCCGCCCATCGATCTCCCGAATCAAACCCAGCCGGACCGCGTCCAACCGCGACGCCAACGCATACGCCCGATCCAAACAGTCAATCAACACCTGCGGGGACTGAGCCCAGACCGACGCGTGCGCGAGCGACCGCACCGCGCGCTCCAGCTCGATCAACGGATCCCCGTCCACGATGCGAGGCTATTGATGGGGTCTGACAACTCTCGAGCCCAGCGATCCGGGTCACTGGCCAATGCGCGAATGGTGAACGAACCGGTCTGGCTGATGGTGCCGTCGATCGCGCGTTTGGTCGCGGCGCGCGAAGCCACCGTTCCGGACGTGATTCTGGCCGACCAACCCACAAACGCGCCCACATCCGCAGCGAGCGCCAACGGCGCTGGGGCCGGCCACGGTGGAGTTGCTCCGCGAACAGCACCCCGACCTGGCCGACTTGCCGCTGACGTTTGGCGCCCATGGCTCGCACCCTTGGCATTTTTTCGTCACTACTCAAGTCGCTGGTGAACCTGCTGACCGCGCCCCTGCGACTCGCGACACCGACGCCGTCACGACCTGTAAAAGCGGGGAACCACCAGCCCGGTCTCGTACGCGGCGACGACGGCCTGGGTACGGTCCCGCAGCCCCAGCTTGGTCAGCACACGGCTGACGTGGGTCTTGACGGTCTCCTCGGCGACCGTGAGCCGCACGGCGATCTCCGGGTTGGACAGCCCCTCCGCGACCAGGCGCAGCACCTGGGTCTCCCGCGGAGTGAGCGCGGCCAGCGTCGCCGAGGGGGGCGCGTCGGGGTGGTGCTGGTTGGCGAACTCGCCGATCAGCCGGCGGGTGATGGCCGGTGCGAGCAGTGCCTCGCCGTCGGCGATGACCCGGACAGCGTCGAAGAGCCGCTCCGCGGTGACGTCCTTGAGCAGGAAGCCGCTGGCCCCGGCGCGCAGCGCGTCGTACACGTACTCGTCCAGGTCGAAGGTGGTGAGGATGAGCACGCGCGGACGCGCCCCGGACCGGGCGCCGGTGAGCTGGCGGGTGGCCTCGATGCCGTCCGTACCGGGCATCCGGACGTCCATCAGCACCACGTCGGGGTCGTGCTCGCGGCAGATCCGCACCGCGTCGGCACCGTCGGCGGCGGTACCGACGACCGTGAAGTCGGGCTGCGTGGCCAGCAGCGCGGCGAACCCGGTGCGTACCACCTCGTGATCGTCGGCCACGACCAGCCGGATGGCCGGGAACGGTGCAGCCGTGGGGGCGCTCACCGCAGGTCCGAAGCGCCGGTGGGCAGCACGGCCTCGACCAGGAATCCACCGGTGCCGGAGCGGCCGGTGTACAGCCGGCCGCCGACCGCGGTGGCGCGCTCCCGCATGCCGAGCAGGCCGTGCCCGGTTGTGCGCGCCTGCGCGGCCGGCCCGGCGCCGTTGTCGCGCACCAGCAGCCGCAGTTCGTCGTCCGCGTAGTGCAGCTCGACGTCGACCGCCGCGCCCGGTGCGTGCCGCCGGGAATTGGTCAGGGCCTCCTGCACGATGCGGTACGCGGCCAGTTCCACGCCCGGGTCCAGGCTGGTCGGCGAGCCTCGCAGGATCAGGCGGGTACCGGCGCCGGTGGCGTCGCGCGCCTCGTCGATCAGGTCGGTGAGCTGCCGCAGCCCGGGCTGTGGGTGCCGCTGCGGGCCGGGGTCGGCGCCCTCCCGGGAGTCCTCGCGCAGCACGCCGAGCAGCCGGCGCATCTCGGTCAGCGCGGCGCGCGCCGTGTCGCCGATGGCGGACAGTCGCCGCGCGCCCTCGGTGGGCAGGCCGGGTGTGGTCAGCCGGGCGGTCTCGGCCTGTACCGCGATCATGGAGACATGATGCGCCACGACGTCGTGCAGTTCGCGGGCGATCCGGGCGCGCTCCCCCCGTGCGGTGTGCTCCAGCAGCGTGCCGGCGATCGCGTGCCGGGCGGCCCGGTGCTCGGCGTCCTCCCGCTGGATCCGGACGGCGATGCCGGCGCCGGCCGCGACCGGCACCAGCGAGGCCAGCGCGACGGCCGCCGCGCGGACGTACGCGCCGGCCGGATCCGTGAGCGCCACCGCCAGGTACGGCACGCCGAGCGCCACCGCCCCGGGTGGCCAGCCGCGCCGGCCGAGCCGGTACGCGACGAGCACCTGCGCGGCGGCGCCGGCCACGGTCGGCGCGTGCAGGGCGGCCAGGCCGAGCAGGTTCGCCGCGCTGACGGTGGCCGCCGCGGCGACCGGATCGGCCAGCGCCAGCGGCGCGGTGGCGGCCAGGCCGAGCAGGCACAGCAGCAGGACGTACGGGCCGAGCGCGGCGGTGCCGGCCTGCCGGACGATCAACTCGGCGAGGGCGGCCACCCCCAGCAGCGCCCCGGCCAGGGCCGGAGCGTGCCGCGCCGCCGCGCCATCGCGCCACCACCGGCCCACCCAGTCCGCGGCGCCGCCCTCGACCGTGCCCACGCAGGCCATTGTGCCGGTGACGGGAGTGCCCGGCATCCCCTGCGCCGGGGATCTCGGCATCCCTGACGCGAGGGAGGCGAAAGATCGCTCCCCGGCGTGACGACCGAACCCCGCCGGTTTTCTACCGTCGTTGCCATGGAAGCAACCATTGAGGTCGACGGCCTGCGGAAGCGGTTCGGGTCGACCGTGGCGCTGGACGGGATGTCGTTCGCGGTACGGCCCGGGCAGGTCACCGGGTTCGTCGGCCCGAACGGTGCCGGGAAGTCCACCACCATGCGCGTGATCCTGGGCCTGGACTCCGCCGACGAGGGTCGGGCTCTGGTCGCCGGCCGCCCGTACGGCGCCCTGCGCGAACCGCTGCGCCACCTCGGCGCCCTGCTGGACGCGGCGGCGCTGCACCCGGCCCGTACCGGCCGCAACCACCTGCTGTGGCTGGCGCACTCCCAGGGGCTGCCCGCCCGGCGGGTCGAGGCGGTGCTCGCCCAGGCCGGGATGGAGAGGGCGGCCGGGCGCAGGGCGGGCGGCTACTCCCTCGGCATGCGGCAGCGGCTCGGGATCGCCGCGGCCATGCTGGGCGACCCGCCGGCGCTGATGCTCGACGAGCCGTTCAACGGCCTGGACCCCGAGGGCATCGTGTGGATGCGCGGATACCTGCGGGGGCTGGCCGCGCAGGGCCGGGCCGTGCTGGTCTCCAGCCACCTGATGAGCGAACTGCAGGACACCGCCGGGCACCTCGTGGTGGTCGGGCGCGGGCGGGTGGTCGCGGACACCAGCGTGGCGGACCTGATCGCCGCCGCGTCGGGCGACCGGGTCACCGTGCGCACGGCCGAGCGCACCGAGGCCATGGCGGCCCTGGCCCAGGCCGGCGCCACGGTCGCGACCACCGATCGGGAGACCATCACCGTGGCCGGGCTGCCGGCCGAGCGGATCATCTCGCTGCTGAGCGAGGCCGGGGTGCGCTTCTCCGAGGTGTCGGGGCACCGGGCCAGCCTGGAAGAGGCGTACATGGAGTTGACCCGGGACGCGGTCGAGTTCCGGGCCGGCCGGCCGGAGGCCGACGAGCCGCAGGGGGCGGCCCGATGACGGCCGACACCGCCACCGGGTACCGGACGCCCGCGCCCGCCGCCCACGATGGCTTCGGGCGGCTGCTGCGCGCCGAGTGGACCAAGTTCCGCACGGTCCGGGGCTGGGTCGTCGGCACCGCCCTCGCAGCGGTGATCATGGCAATGTTCGGACTGGTCGCGGCGGCCGGCAACGGTAGGCCAGGGTCCGGGGGCGGCGGGGGCGTGCTGACCGGACCGGGCGGCGAGGGGGTCACCGACGGCCTCTACTTCGTGCACCGGCCGCTGGCCGGCGACGGCACCATCACCACCCGGGTGACCTCGCTGACCGGCGCCCCGCTAACCCCGGACGGGGCCGGCGGCGCCGGCGGCGGTGACGGGGCCGGCGGGGGTGACGGCGGTGACGGGGCCGGCGGGGGTGACGGCGGTGACGGGGCCGGCGGGGGTGACGGCGCCGGTAACCCGGACGGGGGCGGTGGGGCGGCCCAGCCGTGGAGCAAGGCGGGGCTCATCGTCCGGGAGAGCACCACGCAGGGCTCCGCCTACGCGGCGATCATGGTGACCGGCGGCCACGGCGTGCGGATGCAGTACAACTTCACCGGCGACACCGCCGGGCCGGCCGGTACCGTCTCGATGGCCTCCCCGCGCTGGCTGCGACTGACCCGTACCGGGGACACGATCACCGGGTACGCCTCCGCCGACGGTACGGCGTGGACGACCGTGGGCCGTGTCCGGCTGTCCGGGCTGTCCCCGACCGTACCGGGCGGGCTGTTCGTCGCCTCCCCGGACGCGGTCGCGTACCACCAGCACCTCGGCGGCTTCAGCGCCACCGGCGGCGCCACCCTGGCCACCGCCACCTTCGACGACGTCGAGGCGCGGGGCGGCTGGGCCGGTGGTGGCTGGGCCGGTGGTGGCTGGGCCGGTGGTGGCTGGGCCGGTGGTGGCTGGAGCGGCACCGGCATCGGCGGCGACCCGAACCGGGCCGGGACCGGGTACCGGGCCTCCGGCGGCACGTTCACCGTCGCGGGCTCCGGCGACCTCGCGCCGCTCGTGATCGACAGCGGCGCCGCGTTCGACCACCTGCTCAGCGGCGTGTTCGCCGGCCTGACCGTGATGGTCGTGCTGGCCGTCCTGTTCGTCACCTCGGAGTACCGGCGCGGCATGATCCGCACCACGCTGGCGGCCAGCCCGCGCCGCGGACGGGTCCTCGCCGCGAAGGCCGTCGTGATCGGGGCCGTCGCCTTCGTCACCGGGCTGGTCGCCGCCACGGTCACCGTCCCTGCCGGGCAACACATCCTGGCGGCCGGCGGGGCGGCCGTCTACCCGACCACGTGGCTGGTCGACCTACGGGTGATCACCGGGACCGCGGCCATTCTCGCGGTGGCGGCCGTGCTCGCCCTGGCGCTGGGCGTCATCCTCCGGCGCGGCGCGGGCGCCGTCGCGACGGTCATCGTGCTGGTGGTGCTGCCATACCTGCTCACCGCCGCCGCCGTGCTGCCGGTCGGGCCGTCGCGCTGGCTGCTGCGGGTCACGCCGGCCGCGGCGTTCGCCGTCCAGCAGGTCATCCCGGCGTACCCGCAGGTGGACCACGCCTACACGCCGGCGTACGGGTTCTATCCGCTGGCACCGTGGGCCGGTCTCGCGGTGCTGGCCGGGTACGCGGCGATCGCCCTGGCCGTGGCCGGCCACCTGCTGCGCCGGAGGGACGCGTGAACCACGCACTGCGCGCGGAGTGGACCAAGCTGCGTACCGTCGCCGGCCCCGGCGTCCTGCTGCTGGCCGCCGCCGTCCTGACGGTGGCCGGCAGCGCGGCGGTGGCCGCGGCCGTCAGCTGCCCGGCGGCCGGCTGCGGCGGCGACGCCACCCGGGACAGCCTCACCGGCGTCCAGCTCGGTCAGGTGGTCGTCGCGGTGCTCGCGGTGCTCACCGTCGGCGGCGAGTACGGCACCGGCATGATCCGCACCACCCTCACGGCGATGCCGCGCCGCCTCGGCGTGCTCGCGGCCAAGGCGGCGACCGTGACCGGCCCGGTCCTGGTGGTCGGTGCGGTGTCCGTGCTGGGCAGCGTGCTCGTCGGGCGGCTGATCCTGCCCGGACGCGGCTTCACCGCGGCGCACGGGTACCGGCCGCTGTCCCTGACGGACACCGCGACGCTGCGCGCGGCCGGCGGTTCCGTCCTCTACCTCGGGCTGATCGCCCTGCTCGGCCTCGGCATCGCGACCCTGGTCCGCGACTCGGCGGCGGCCATCGGCGTCGTGCTGGGCCTGCTGTACCTGCTTCCAGTCCTGCTGCAGGCGGTCGGCGACCCGGACTGGCAGCGCCGCCTGGCGCAGCTCGCGCCGAGCACCGCGGGGCTGGCCATCCAGTCCACCACCGGCCTGGACGGCCTGCCCATCGGCCCGTGGGCCGGCCTCGGCGTGCTGGCCGCCTGGGCGGCGGGTGCGCTGCTGGCCGGCGGACTGTTCCTCCGGTTGCGCGACGCCTGAACGGCTCGGCCCCGGCCTGCCTACCGTAGGGAATGTGTTCCGGCCGTACCCCGGCGTCCGGGAGCGCCACGGCGCGCTACCGGACGCCGCCGTGTCCCCGGCCGGACCGGCGTGACAGCCGATGACCCACGGATACGCGACATCCCTGCTGCGCAACCCGCGCGGGTCCCAGCGTGTCACGCTGCTGGAGCTGTTCTATGACCTCACCTACGTCGCCGGCCTGTCGTTGATCTCCATGAACCTGGCCCGGCGCCTCACCTGGGTCGAGGCGCTCCACGCGCTCTTGCCGCTGATGGCCATCTGGTGGGTCTGGTCGATCACCGCGCTGGTGACCGACTTCTACGATCCGAACCGGCTGCCTATCCAGGCCCTCATCGTCGGCATCATGATCGGCACCGTCCTGCTGGCCACCACGCTGCCGCAGGCGTTCGGGGCGCAGGGCATGGTCTTCGCCATCACCTACGTGGCGATCCACGTCGGCCGGGGAGTCCTGCTGATCATCCTGCTGCGCGGAAGCCCGGCCTGGAAAAGGGCCGCGCGATTCTTGTTCTGGTTTGGCGTGTCGGCGATTCCGTGGCTCATCGGTGCGTTCACGCACGGAACGCTCGCTCGGGCCGTGCTGTGGGGCGTCGCGCTGCTGATCGAGTATGTGCTGGCCGGACTCCGGTACCCGACGCCGTGGCTGGGCCGGCACGAACGCGACCAGTACGACAGGGCCCAGGAGCACGTCGGCGAGCGGTACCAGCAGTTCATGATCCTCGCCCTCGGCGAGCTGATCCTGGTCACCGTCCTCGGCTACAACCGCGCCGGGCTGGGCGCGCTGCACACCATCTCGTTCGTGGCCTCGTTCGCCGCGACCATCTCGCTCTGGCAGATCTACGTGTACCGGGCCGGGTCGTTGCTGCGGCATCTGCCCAAGGGGCGGCCGGGCCGAATCCTGCGCTGGGCGCCGTACACCCACTTCATCATGATCGCCGGAATCGTGGCGGCCGCCGCCGGGGCCAGACTGGTCATCCTGCGGCCAACCGGCTCCATGCCAACGAGCTGGGTGGCCGTGCTGTTCGGCGGATCCATCCTGTTCCTGATCGGGCGGACCACCTTCGAATACGAGGTGTTCGAGCACATCTCCTGGTCCCGGCTGGCCTGGTTGGCCGTACTGATCGCGGTGTCGCCCGCCATGGTGCTGGTCAGCCCGCTGACCGCCAACACCATCCACGCCGTGATCCTGATCGGGGTGGCCGTCTCCGACGCCATCCGCGGCCGGGCGCACGCCCGGAGGGAGGACGGCGAGCGCCGGCACGCCACCCGGTGACCGGCGGCTACCGGCCGCCCGCCGACCGCAGCGTGAGGAGGGTGATCTCGCTGGGCGCGAAGACCCGCAGCGGCGGGCCCCAGAAACCGGTGCCCCGGCTCGTGTACAGCTGGGTCCGCTCGCCGTACCGGCGCAGCCCCTGCACGCTCGGCTGGTCCAGGCGCACCAGCAGGTGGAACGGCCAGATCTGGCCGCCGTGAGTGTGCCCGGACAGTTGGAGGTCGACGCCGTGCTCGACCGCCTGCCCAATCTGCTGCGGCTGGTGGGCCAGCAGCAGCACGGGCAGGTCCGGGTCGGCCCCGGCGAGCGCGACGGCGTGGTCGGCGCGGTGCCCCGGGCTGCCCGACGATCCGGCGGTCCGGTCGTCGACGCCGGCGATCACCAGCTTGGAGCCGTCGCGCTCCACGACGATGTGCCGGTTGTGCAGCGGCTCCCAGCCGAGTACCCGCATGTGGTCGAGCCACCCCTGTGCCTCGCCGAAGTACTCGTGGTTGCCGGTGACGTACGTGCGGGCCAGCCGGGCGCGCACGTCGCCCAGCGGTGCGGCCTGCTCCCGCCGCCGGGACACGGTCCCGTCCGCGATGTCGCCGGTGTGGCACGCGATGTCGGCGTCGAGCCGGTTGACCGCCTCGACGACCCGCGCCGACCATCGAGCCCGATCGATCGGGCCGTAATGGGTGTCGGTGAGCAGGACCACCCGCAGGCCGTCCAGGCCCGCCCCGAGCCGGGGCAGGGTGACCTCCACCCGCCTGACCCGGGGCACCCGCATCGCCTCGACGTACCCCCAGAGCACCAGCACCACCGACACGGCGAGGGTGGCGGCGGCCACGATCCTGGACCGCACCGGGTCCGCGACGCCGCCCAGCGCCAGCGCGCCCCGCAGCACGTCGCCGAGCAGCGCCCAGGTGAACAGCACCCACACGACGCCGAGCAGGGTGTCGCCGGCACGCGCGGCCCAGTCCAAGGCGCGCCTGCCATGCCCGAGATACATCAGCACCGGGAACGCGACGAGCCCGGCCACGAACAGCACGGTACCGGCGGGAAAGACCCAGCCCGGCCAGCCCGCGCCGGCCGCGACCAGCGACCACCACGGCACGCCGAACAGCAGCGCCAGGATCACGCAGACGGCCGCACCGAACAGCACCGGCCGCAGCGACCGCCTGGCCGGAGCCGCCCCTACCGCCTCGCCAGCCGACACGGCGACTCCCTCCTCGCGTGGTGGATCGAACTATGACACGCCGGGCCGGACGCCGGCCACGCCAGCACCCGGCCCGCGCAGCGGGATCGCCTCCGGCGTCTACTCCCCCGAATCCGGCGGCGACGACGACGGCGAGGTCGGCGGCGGCGGAGGCGGGGGCGAGGGCGACTTCGTCGTGGGGTGCGGCGTGGGCGATTTCGTCGTGGGGTGCGGCGTGGGCTGCGTCGGAGGTGGGGTGGTGCGCCTGGGGGATGGGGTCGGCGTGCGGGCCGGCGTCGGCTTTGCGGTCGTCCTGGTGGGTACGACCCGTTTGTGCGTCGGCGAGGCGGATGGGGTCGGCGAGGCGGTCGGCGAGGTGATCAGCGACGGGGATGCGGTCGGCGAGTCGCCGATCGGCAGCGCCGGCGCGGGGGTGCCGGTGTCCTGGGGCACCGTCCCGCTGGCCGGTTGGGTCGGGCCGCCCCCGTCCCCGCCGCCGCCGCGCACGGCGAGCGTGACGATGGTGACCATCACGGCGACCAGGACCGCGGCCACGATGACGTGCGGCACGTACGAGCCACGCTTGCGCCGGCCCGAGCCGTCCTGCCCGTCCAGCGAGAGCATGGTCGTGTCGTCGTCGCTGCCGGGCCTGCCCCCGGTGCCGTCGCCCCCGAAGTCCTCCCGGCCGGGGTAGCCCGCGACCCGGTAGCCGGCGCCGTCGTAGGCCGGGCGGTCGTAGCCGGACGACCGGTAGCCGGGGGTGTCGTAGCCGCCATCGTCGCGGCCGTCGTCGTAGCCCGCGCCGTTATGGCCCGAGCCGTCATGGCCCGGGCGGTCGTAGCCCGCACCGTCGTAGCCCGCACCGTCGTAGCCCGCACCGTTGAGGCCGGGCCGGTCGAACCCGTCGGGCTGGTCGTACCCGTCGGGCCGGTCGTACCCGTCGGGCCGGTCGTATCCGTCGGGCCGGTCGTATCCGTCGGGCCGGTCGTATCCGTCGGGCTGATCGAAATCCGGAGGCCGGTGAAAGCGGGAGGTCTGGTCGAGATCGTTGGGCTGGTCGAAGCCGTTGGGCTGGTCGAAGCCGTTGGGCCGCTCGAGATCGTTAGGCTGGTCGTATCCGTTGGGCTGGTTGAAGCCGTTGGACTGGTTGAAGCCGTTGGACTGGTTGAAGCCGTTGGACTGGTTGAAGCCGTTGGACTGGTTGAAGCCGGCCGGCTCGCCAGCGGCCGGCTCGCCGCCGGGGCCGAAGCCGGGGATGCCGTAGCCGGACGTGTCGTAGTCGGGAAGCGCGCCGCCGGGCGTCGCCTGGTCCGGGGTCACGTAGTCCAGCTCCGCGGCCGAACGGGGCCAGCTCGTGCCCAGCGCGTACCGGGGAGCCGGACCGGTCGGAGCGCCCATCGCCGGGCGCGGCCAGTCCTCCGGCCGCTGCTTGGGCTCGAACCAGTTCTCCTCCTCGTCAAGGGCACCGGGACCGGCACCGGCCCCGGCACCGGACTGCGCACCGGCACCCGTCCCGGCCGGCGGCACGGCGGTCAGCACCCCCGTGGGCAGGTCTGTCGAGGACGGGTTACCCGCGACCGGGTACCCGCGATCCTCGTCTTCCGGCCGCTGCTGCTTGGGCTCGAACCAGTTCTCCTCGTCGGGCTCGGACGGCGCGCCCCGTCCGGGCTCGTCGTGCGCCGCCGGGCCGGCATCGCGCCAGTCGCCGTTCTCGGCGCCGTCACCGCCGTTCTCGGCGTACCCGCCGCCCTCGGCGTACCCGCCGTTCTCGAGGTCGTCGTCCTCGAGGTCATCGTCAACGACGGCGGTCGCCCACTGCTCCTCGGCGGCGTCCTCGGTACCCAGTCCTTTGATCCAGTCGACGTACGCGCTCTCCCCCGCGGGCAGCGGCGCGTGTACGCCACCGGGACGCCCCGGCTTGGCGGCGCCTGGATCCATCGTGACGCCGCCCGGTGCGGTTCCGGCTGGTGCGGTGCCGTCCAGCGTGCCACCGTTCGGTGCGAACCCGGCCAGCGTGCCACCGTTCGATTCGATCCCGTTCGGTGCGATGCCGTTCGGCGTGCCACCGTTCGGACCGGCCGGGGAGGCGCTGTTGGCCGGGGCCGGCTCTACGGTCCGCGTGGCGGCACCCGACGCGGAACCGGCCGAGGGCCACTCCCCCGTCGCCGGGGCCTCGGCGTCCATGGCCGGCCAGTAGTCGTAGTCGCCCTCGTCCGCCCCGGAACCGCCCGGCGCCGCGAAGCCGGGACCCGCGAAGCGCGAGCCCGCGAATTCCGAGCCCGCGAATTCCGAGCCCGCGAATTCCGAGCCCGCGGAGCCACCCCGGCCGCCGGAACCGCCAGTTCCGTCAAAACCGCCCTGGGCCTCAAAGCCGCCCGGGCCCTCAAAGCCGGCCTGGCCCTCAAAGCCACCAGTTCCGTCAAAGCCGGCCGGACCCGCGAAACCCGCTGTGCCGCCAAACCCGGCTGCCCCGTCAAACCCGGCTGGACCGGCGAAACCCGCTGTCCCGCCAGAGTCGGCCGGCCCGTCAAAACCGGCCGTCCCGCCAAAACCGGCTGGCCCGCCAAAACCGGCTGTGCCGTCAAAACCGGCTGGCCCGTCGAAACCGGCGGTGCCGTCAAAACCGGCGGGGGCGGCGAAGCCGTTGGGTGCCGGCGGGACTGGCCGCACCATGTCTCCCCATTGAGGCTCGGGCGCGCTCTGGTCGCCGCGTCCGTCCGGCACCTGCGGCTCGTACCGCCGCGCAGCGTACCCCTCTGGCAGCGCTCCGTACTCGTCGTCTGCCGCGAGCCGGCCCGAAGCGCCTTGCCCGTCGTCGTAGGTCATCCAACCGCCGTCATCGTGTGCCCCGTTCCGGAATCGGGTGGTGGAAACCGCTCCCGGTGACACCGCCCGGAGCAGTCTCGCATCCCCCACCAAATCCCGGGAGCGGGTAGGTGGGTGTCCATACTCCGATACCGCTATGTTGTCCGGTTTCGCGGGTGGGCCAACCATCCGCCATCCCGCCGGTACGCTCGGACTCTCACGGGCCGTGGCGGTGTGATGACGAGCCGGCGTTGGCACGCTCCCTCAGGATCGGCAATTCTCCTGAACGCGCTGCGTGGCGTCCTGGTAGCCATACGTTGCCGAGGTGCGCCAGTCCGCGCACGCCGCGGCGGCGTCACCCATCCGCTGCTCAGCGTTGCCCCGGTTGAAGTACGCCTCGCCGTACTGGGGATCACGCCGGATGGCCTCGTCGAAGTCGCCGACAGCCGAACGCGGATCGCCGCTGTCCAGCAGCGCCGTGCCGAGGTCGTTGTAGGTGTCCGGGTAGTCCGGATCGAGCTCCGCCGCCACCCGGAAGTCGGCGATGGCCGCGGGGTAGCTGTGCAGCGCCGCGCGCACCCGGCCCCGGTTGAGGTAGGCGTCGACGAGGTAGCCGTCCAGCGATACCGCCCGGTTCAGGTCGGTCAGCGCGTCGTCGTAACGCGCCATCGCCAACTCGGCCTTGCCGCGCGCGTCGTACGCCGCGGCGAAATCGGACGACAACGAGATGGCGCGGTCGAAGTCGGCGACGGCCGCGTCGTTGTCACCGTTGAGGTTTTCGATGACGCCGAGATAGTAGTAGCCAAGGGTGAAGGTGGGGTCCAGCGCGAGCGTCTTGGCGAAGTCGCGCCGCGCCGCGACGTAGTCGCCGCTCTGGTACTCGGTCATGCCGCGGCTGTTGTAGACGAACGGCACGGCCGGCTGGTGCCGGATGGAGTCGTCCAGCACGCGTACCGGTTGCGTCCACAGCATGCCGCGGGCGACGGTGAGCACCACGAACAGGACCCCGACCACGACGAGCAGCGCCGGCCAGACGGCGAACAGCCGGGCCCGCCAGCCCCGCGTCGCCTCGACCAGGCCCCTGATCAGTTCGGCGGCGATGAGCAGCAACCCGACGTAGGGCAGGTACACGTACCGGTTGGACGCGTAGTTGTCTTCGAGCAGCGCGGTCTGGGTCAGCACGACGTTGAGGGCGAAGAAGGACAGCCCGAGCAGCACCAGCCGCCTGGAGACGGGTGCCCGGTACAACAGGACAACCACCAGCGCCAGCAGCAGCGGCGCAAGGTACACGTACCACGGCAGGAACGCACCGGTCTTGGCCGGATAGGCGTAGGCGAAGGCGAGCGGGAACGGGACGACCAGCCGGATGACGTACCAGGCCAGCGCGGAGCAGACGAGAAAGAACCGGTCGAGGAGCGTGTAGTGATAGAGCGCGCCGGTGTCCACCCGGAAGTGCAGGGTGAGCAGACCGCCGGCCAGCGCCACTGCGCCGAACGGCAGCTTGTCCAGCACGGCCCGCAGGCTGAACCCGCGGCCCCGGCAGTAATCCAGCACCGGCAGGAACGCCGCCAGCGCGACGGCGGTGGACTTGGACAGCACCGCCAACCCGAACAGCGGCACGGCCAGCGCGAGGTAGCCCCAGCGGCCGCGGCGCAGGTACCGGATGTAGGCCAGCAGGGTGCCGAGGCTGAACGCCGTCGCCATCAGGGTGCTGCGGGTAGAGACCCACGACACGGTGTCCACATTGGACGGGTGGATGGCGAACGCGATGGTCACGAAGTGGGCGATGAACGCCTTGCGCGTCAGCGCCCGGCACAGCCGGTACACCAGCACGACGTTGACCAGGTGCAGGGCGAGGTTGGTCAGGTGGTACACCGCCGGGTGCAGCCCGCCGAGGTGGTAGTCCACGGCGTACGAGAGCGACACCAGCGGGGTGTACATGTACTGCAGCGGGGTGGTCCAGAAGTGTTCGAGGTTCGACCAGGTGAAGGCCCTGATCGAGTAGTTGTCCAGCACGTTGTCCGGGTCGTCGAACTCCAGGAAGCCGGCGGAGAACACGCCGGCATAGAGGACCACCGTGAGCGCGAGGGTACCGGCGACGATCAGCGCGTCGCGCCGCCGCTCGGTTTCCGAACCGGACACAAGCCCAAATCATAGCGAGTCATCGATATTTATGGGGCCGGTGCCGCCCACGAATAGGACCGCCTCCTCCGGGTATGGCACGGTCGCGGGGTCCGCCTCCGGGCCCGCCGGCGGGGCCGCCTTCGGGTCCGCCGCGGCACTGGGGCGGCGCTCGGCGGCACCCGGGCACCGGGGCGGAGGGGCCCTCCGCGACGGAGGATCGCCGGGAGGACGCGGCCGGGTGCCGGTGAAGGGGTGCCGGCGAAGCGGCACCGGCGACGGATGGCGAGACGGGAGCGGGACATGGGGCAACGCAACACGATGCTGCGCTCGATGCACGACGCCGGGCTGGCGGCGTGGTTCGGCGGTTCACTGATGGGCGCGGTCGGGCTCAACGGGGCCGCGTCGGGGGTGGGCAGGCGGGACGAACGGCTGAGGCTGTCGGCGGCGGGCTGGCGGCGGTGGGCCCCGGTCAACCTCGCGGCGATCGGCACCCATCTGCTGGGCGCGTCCGCCCTGCTGGCCACCGAACGGCACCGGGTGGCGGCCCAGCGGGGCGTGGCCGGAATGAGTGCCGCCAAGACCGGCCTGACCCTCGCGGCGCTGGGCGCCACCGCGTACGCCGGGGTGCTCGGCGCGAGGCTGGGCAAGGCCGGCAGGGTACCGGTGGACGGCCCGACCCGGGCGGCGGAGGACACCCCGGACGAGGTCCGCGCCGTTCAGCGCCAGCAGCGGGTGATGCAGTGGGGCGTGCCGGCGTTAACCGGGGCGCTCATCGCCATCAGCGCGCTGGCCGGCGAGCAGCAGAAGCCCGCTCCGGTGATGCGCGGGCTGGTGGGCCGGATGGGACAGTTGGGAAACGTGGGGAAGCTGGCAAGCCTGACCAAGCCCGCGGTCGCGACGACGGTCGGCCGGATGCTGGCGAAGTAGCCGTCCGCGCGCCTCCCCTACGCGTCGCCTGCCGGCGCATTCGGCACGGCAGGCGTGGGTCAGACCAACCGGGGTGGGATGGCCGCGACGTGTCCTTCGCCGAACGCGTCTCCTACCCGGGTGAACGCGAATGGTCCTAGTGGACGCTCTCGCGCTCCGGAACTGGTGGGGTGGCCACCCGCAGCCCATCGGCGAACGCCAGCACCGCGTCCAGTCCCGCCGACTGGCGGGCGCCGCCGATGACCTGGTGGTCGATGCCGGCGAGGCGTATCAGGTCGCTGACTGTCGTGTCGCGCTCCTGTCCGGCCGCGATGACGACGGTGTCGGCGGGCACCAGGTGCTCGGTGCCGTCGGCGTCCACGACGTGCACGCCCTCGGCCGTGATGCGCCGGTAGGTCAGCCGGGGAAGCACCCGCACGCCCTGGCGGCGCAGCGTGGCGAGCACGGCCCAGCGGGTGGACTTGCCGATCGTGACGCCGAGGCGCTCGCCGCGCTGCAGGATGGTGACGTCACGCCGGCCGGTCACCGGTACCGGGCCCGGCTCGACGCCGTGCTCGCGGAGGAACCGCACGGCCGGGGCCATCGCGGCGCTGCCGTGGCTGGCCAGGTGTGCGAGGTCCACGGCGATGCCACCGCCGCCGATGATGGCGACCCGCTGCCCGAGCGCGCCGTCGGCGAACGCAGCCGGGTACGGGACGACGTGCGGCAGGTCGGCGCCGGGGATGTCCACCCGCCGGGGCCGTACCCCGGTGGCCACGACCAGCCGGTCGTAGGAGCGCAGCAGGTCCAGGTCGTCGACGGTGATTGCCCGACCGAGCCGGATCTGGACGCCGAGCCGGGCCAGTTCGGTCGCGAAATAGTCCACTGTGGACGCGTAGTCGGCCTTGCCGGGGACCCGGCAGGCGAGGTTGAACTGGCCGCCCAGGGCGCCGGACGCCTCGTAGAGGTCCACCCGGTGGCCGTCGGCGGCCAGTTGCCGGGCCGCGGCCAGACCCGCCGGCCCGCCGCCGATCACGGCCACCCGCGACGCCCCGCCCCACCGGCCCGCCACCACAGAGCCAGCCACCGCAGACCCAGCCACCGCGGAGCCAGCCACCGCGGACCCCGCCACCGCAGACCCAGCTAGCACAGCTTCCGCCACCGCGGACTCCGCCGCCACCGACTCCGGATCGGCCGGGGTCGTGGTCGTGGTCGTGGGTGTCGCCGTGCGCTGGCGGGCCGGAAGCTCCGCCGCCGGGCGCACCCGCGGGAACTCCAGCTCGTGCGCGGCGCGCGGGTTGACCATGCAGGAGACGTGCTCGTCCGACAGCGAACGGTCGATGCACGCCTGGTTGCAGGCGATGCACAGGTTGATCCGCTCGCCGGCCCGGGCCTTGCTCATCAGCTCCGGGTCGGCCAGGAACGGCCGCGCCATGGAGACGTAGTCCGCCTGCCCGGAGGCGATGACCGGCTCGGCCGACTCCAGCCGGTTGATGCGGTTGCTGGCGATGACCGGCAGGTCGCCGACCGCCTGCTTGACCGCGGCGGCGACTGGGGCCCAGGTGCCCGGCGGGACCAGGGTCTGCACCGTCGGCACCGGGGACTCGTGCCAGCCGATGCCGATATTGAGTGCGTCGGCTCCGGCCTGCGCCAGCAACTTGGCGAAGCCGAGCACGTCCGGCTGGCTGGTGCCGCCGTCCATCAGGTCGGCGCCGGAGAAGCGCACGATCACCGGGAACGAGGAGCCGGCCGCGTCCCGGACCCGGCGCAGCGCCTCGACCCCGAACCGTGCCCGGCGCTGCGGGTCACCGCCCCAGTCGTCGTCCCGCCGATTGGTGAACGGCGAGAGGAACTGGTCGACGAGGTACCCCTCCGAGCCCATGATTTCCACGGCGTCGAAGCCGAGCTGGCTGGCGTACCCGCCGGCCCGCCCGAAGTCCTCCAGGGTCGCCTCGATGTCGGCGCCGCTCAGCTCGGCGGGCTCGGCCCCCGATACCCGGCTGAACACGGCGGACGGCGCGACGGGCTGGAGCCCGAACGCCTTGGGCGAGGCGTACCGGCCGGCGTGGAACAGCTGCAGCGCGATCAGGCCGCCAGCGGCGTGCACATCGCCGGTGACCCGCCGCAGCCGGTCCCGGAACGCGGGATCGTCGAGCACGCCGTAGTGCGCGCCGCCGGCTCCGACCCGGCTCACGGCGGCGCCCCCGGTGACGATGAGCCCGGCGCCGCCGCGTACCCGCTCGACGTAGAACGCCGACAGCGCGCGGCCGCCGTCGTCCAGGCTCTCCAGGCCAAGGTGCATGGCACCCATCACGATGCGGTGCGGCAGCGACAGCGGCCCTATCCGGCCGGGCCGGAACACCTCGCGCACGGCCTACTCGCCGAACGCGAGGGGCCTGGCCAGGGGCGGGGTGAGGTCCTCCCCGAACGGCGGCGCCACAATGGACAGACCGCCGTCGACCACGATGGTCTGACCGGTGATGTACTCCGAGCCCGGAGACAGCAGGAACGCGATGGTGTCGGCGACCTCCTGCAGCGTGCCCGGCCGGCCCTTGGGGATCTTTCTCAGCACCGTGTCCATGGGCGCCATGCCGGGCACGTTGTAGAAGTACTCCAGCGAATCGCTGTCGATCAGACCACCGTTGACGCCGTTGACGTTGATGCCCAGCGGGGCGAACTCGACCGCCATGTAACGGATCCAGGCCTCCACCGCGGCCTTGGCCGCGCCGAGGTTGGCGTACGTGGGATAGGCACGGATGCTGCCGTAGCTGGACAGCGCCACGATCCGGCCGCCGCCGGTCATCAGCTTGACCGCCCGCTGCGTGCCGAGCACGAAGGCGCGCACGTTCATCGCGTACGAGCGGTCGAGGTTGTGCACGCCGAGATCCATGATGTTCTTGAACGAGCTGGCCGCCGCGTTGCAGATGAAGTAGTCCAGCCGGCCGTACTCGTCCCGGGCCGCGTCGAACAGCCGGTCGATCTCCTCGGGCTGCTCGACGTCGGCGGCCACCGTGATGGCCTGCCCGCCGGCCTGCTCGACCTCCTTGCGCACCTCGTCGGCCAGGTCGGCGTTCTTCTTGTAGTTGATGACGATGGCCGCGCCGTCGGCGGCCAGGGTGACCGCCAGCCGCCGACCGATGCCCCGGGACGCGCCCGTGATGAGGGCAACCTTACGATCGGTCACCGCGCCCCTCCCAGGACCTCGCGCGCGATCACGGTCTTCTGGATCTCGTTGGTGCCCTCTTCGAAGCGCTGCGCCCGGGCGTCGCGGTATACCCGCTCGATCGGGCTGGACTCCCAGTACCCGATGCCGCCGTGCGCCTGCAGCGCCTTGTCGGTGACCCGGGTCAGCATGTCCACCGCGTTGAGCTTGGCCATCGACGACAGCGACGAGGCCGCGGGGTCGCCGGCCTCCCACTGGCGGGCCGCGTACAGCGTCAGCTGCCGGGCCGCCTCGATGTCGGTGGCGTTCTCGGCCAGGGCGAACGCGATGGCCTGCCGCGCGGCCAGGGGCTTGCCGAAGGTGACCCGCTTCTGCGCGTGCTCCACCGCCAGCTCCTGGGCCCGCCGGGCCAGCCCGACGCAGGTCATCGCGACCGAGATCCGGCTCGGCGTGAGGAACCCGCCCAGGGCCACGTCCAGGCCCCGGCCGACCTCGCCGAGCTGGTTGGCCACCGGCACCGGCGCCCGGTCGAAGAAGAGGTGGGCGTGGTCGGTGCCGCGCACGCCCATGGTCTCCGCCATGGATTCCACCCGCACCCCGGTGGTGTTCCGGTCGACCATCAGCGCGACGGTGCCGTCCTTGCCGGTGGTGCCGGCCATCCGGGCGAACAGCAGCCAGTAGTCGCAGTTCACCCCGAAGGTGATCAGGTGCTTCTCGCCGGACAGGTAGTAGGTGTCACCCTCCCGCTCGACGCTGCACCGCAGGTCGGCGCCGGTGCCGGCGGTCGGCTCGGTGAGGGTGAACGCCACGGTGATGTCGGCGGCGATCTGCGGCACCACGAAGGATTTGCGCTGCTCGTCGGTGGCGAACTGGTCCATCGCCCGCCACACGCCGTTGTGCACGTGCACGATCATGCGCAGCGAGGCGTGCGACATGGAGAACAGCTCCATGAGCTCCAGGTACCGCGAGAACGGAATGCCCTGGCCGCCGTACTCCTCCGGCGCGGCCAGCCGCAGGTAGCCCCGGTCGCGCAGCTCGGCCTTCAGCTCGGGCGGAACCTGGTGAGTCCGCTCGATCTCGGCGGCATACCGCTCCCCTGGACCCCGGACAAATGCCTCGATCTCGGTGGCTAGTGCCTTGAACGCCGTCTCGTCGATGCTCACTTGTGTCCCTCACCGTCAATCAACCGTTGAACCTGCTGCCGCAGCAGGAACTTCTGCACCTTACCGGTCGGGTTCCGGGGCAGCTCAGAGGCGATCTCCAACCGCTCGGGCCAGTACTGCTTGGCGACCTGGCGCTCGTCCAGGAACCGCTGCAGTTCGGCCATGTCGAACGAGGCGCCCTCCTCGATCACGGCGAAGGCGCAGGCCCGCTCGCCGAGCCGCGGGTCCGGCATGGCCACGATCGCCACGTCCCGTACCGCCGGGTGGTTGTAGAGAAGCTGCTCGATCTCGGCGACCGGCACCTTCTCGCCGCCCCGGTTGACGACGTCCTTGACCCGCCCGCTGATGTGCACGAACCCGGACTCGTCGATGATGGCCAGATCGCCACTGCGGTACCAGCCGTCCGGGGTCAGCGCCTCCGCCGTCCACTCCGGGTGATCCAGGTAACCCTCGAACAGACAGCGGCTGCTGACCTCGAAGTTGCCCTCCTGCCCCGGCGCCAGCACGTTGCCGTCGTCGTCGGTGATGCGCAGGCGCACGTCCACCAGGGCCCGCCCGTCGGTGCCCCACACCTTGGCCGGCTCGTCGCCGGGCGCCGACAGCGAGCCAAGGCAGGTCTCGGTGCTGCCCCAGGCGCCGCAGACCGCCGCGCCCAGGGTCCGGGTGGCCCGCTCGGCCAGCCCGCGCGGCACGGCCGTGCCGGTGGCCACGAAGATGCGCAGCGCCTCGGTGGTCTCGCCGGTCTGCTCCACGGCTTCCACCAGGTCGCCGAGGAACGGGGTGGCCGCCTGCACGAACGTGCCCCGGTGCCGGCGCAGCGCCGACAGCGCGGTGTGCCCGCTCCAGATGGGCTGCAGGATCTGCGGCACCCCGAGCACCACGGCCAGCCACATGCCGTACAAGAAGCCGGTCTGGTGGGCCAGCGGGGACGGGATGAAGATCCGGTCGTCGGACCCCAGCCCGAGATGGCGGACCTCCATGGCCGCGGCGCGGGTCAGCGCGTCCATCCGGTGCAGCACACCCTTGGGCTCGCCCGAGGTCCCCGAGGTGAACAGCAGCTGGGCCAGCGCGGTGGGCTCCGGCCGCCGCGCGTCCAGCGCCTCGTGGTCGGGCACCTGGCGGGCCACCGCCTCGGCGTAGTCGTGCCAGCTCGGGCCGGTGCCGGCCGGCACCGGGCCGTCGGCGTCCAGCACCAGGACGTGCGCGAGCGCCGGGGGCCGGTCGTCGGAGGCGAGCAGCGCGGCCACCTCGGCCGGATAGTCACGACCGCGGAATCCGGCCGGTACCACGAACACCCGGGCACGCGAGCGGCGCAGCATGAAGGCCATCTCGCGCTGCCGGAAGATCGGCATCAGCGGGCAGGACACCGCGCCGATGCGCGCGATCGCCATCGACAGCACCACGAACTCGACGCGGTTGGGCAGCTGGAACGCGACGGGCTCGCCGGGCGCCACGCCGAGCTCGAGCAGCATCGTGGCCACGGCGTCGACCCGCTCGTCGAGCTGCTTCCAGGTCAGCGTCTGGTCCTGGCCCTCGCCCGCGCCGACGTCGATGATCGCCTCGTCGGTCGGGCGCTGCCGGGCCCACCGCCGCACCAGGTCGCCGATCGGGGTGCTCGCCGCACGGCTGGGCGAGACGGAGCCGGGCGAGACGGAGGAGACCTGGGTGGTCCTCGACTCCCGGCCACCCGGGGCCGTCGACAGGTCCAGCCCGATGGCGTTCATCTCGTCGAGGAACCGCGGGTAGGAGATGCGATAGGCGTTCGGATAGGTGAGCCGGGTCTCGCCCTCGGCCCGCGTCCCGGCGATGGCCAGCGCCATCAGCACCCGATGATCGTTGAACGAGGACAGGTCGGCCCCGGCGAGCTTGTCGATGCCGACGCCGTGGACCAGCAGTTGGTCGTCGCGCGCCTCCAGCCGGCCGCCCATCCGGTTGAGCTGCAGCATGGCCGAGACCCGGTCGGACTCCTTGAGCCGCACGTGGGCCACGTTGTCCAGCACGGTCGTGCCGCGGGCCCCGAACGCGCTGAGTACCGACAGCACGGGCAGCATGTCCGGCACCGAACGGCAGTCGACCTCGATCGGGGACAGCTCGACGCCGTCGTGGCGCACCCGGACCAGGCCGGTCTCGGGGTCAGGGGTCATCGGCAGGCCCATCTCGGCGACCAGCCGCAGCAGGTCCGACTCCGGGTGGTCGACCTGCTCCCACGGCACCGCCGGCAGCCCGCGGAACAGCACGTCGCTGGGGTGCAGGGCGGTGGCCGCAAGGCCGAACGCGGCCGCGCCGATGTCCGGCGGCAGGGTCAGCGAGGCCGGGCGGGCCTCCTGGTTGCCGGCGATCTCATACCGCCGGCCGTCCTCTGAGACATCGACGTGCAGACCGAACTGGGCCATCATCCGGATGGTCAGGTCGATGTAGGAGCGCTCGTTGAACTCGCCCTCGACCGTGACCGTGCTCGGCCCGGTCGCGAACGGCGCCAGCAACAGCAGGCCGGAGATCCACTGCGACAGCGTGCCCGGGATCCGGACGTGGCCTCCGGTCGGTCGCTTCGGCTGGACCTCGATCGGCGGGCAGTTGGTCGGCGAGTCGAGCCGCACGCCCAGGGTGCTCAGCGCCTCCAACAGCGGACCGATGGGGCGGCGCTGGAAGTACTTCTGCCCGACGACCGTGACCGGCGCGTCGGCCAGCGACACCAGGCCGGTCATGAAGTACAGCGTGGTGCCGGAACTGCCGACCGACACCTGCTGCTGGCGCGGCGAGTACTGCCCGCCGTGAACCACGAACTCGTCGCCGCGGACCTCGATGCGGGTGCCCAGCTTCCGGAGGGCCCCGATTGTGTGACGCACGTGACCGGCGTCGGACAATCCCTTGATATAGCTGGTACCCGGTGCCAGCGAGGCCAGGATGAGCGCCCGGTGCGCGTGGTACTTAGAACAGGGAATGACCAACTGCCCCTCAAGAGGGCGGACCGCTTGCTTGACCAGCAGTCGCATCATGTCTTTCCCAACTCCTTTCTGGCGCACGTCACGGTCGAGATCCGAGCCGGGCGTGCGGGTGATGATCAGCTGCCGCCGGACCGCTCCCTCCCCCAGTGGGGAGCGGTCCTTCCGCAGCGGTGAGGCCGCGGTACGTCATTGAGGGACAGGTCGTGGCGGCCTTCAGGCGGCGGGAGCGGCCGAGAGCGCCAAGGGCCGTCACCGCCACCGGGCCCGCCATCGATGATGCCGGTTGGCAGCATCGTAGACCCCGCAACGGCGTCTCGCCTTACAGACGCGCATTGGCGAGCCGCTCAGCCCTGTCCGGCCGGGTGGGGCAGGAGGGCCTCGGTGGCGGCCAGCGGATCCGGCGGGTCGCTGCGGGCGGGGACGAGGCAGCGCTCGGCGACGGCCCGGTTGTACCGGGTGAACATCTCCCCCAGCGTGCGCAGGTCCGCCTCGCTCCAGCCGTCGAGCAGCTCGGCGGTGGCGACCCGCCGGCGCTCTCGTTCGCCGTTCATGCGGTCGAGACCCTGTCGCGTCGGCGAGATGATGCTGCGGCGCCGATCGGTGGCCGATGAGCACCGCTCCACCAGCCCCTTGCCGGCCATCACCGCCACCTGGCGCCCCGCCGTCGACGGGTCGAGGCCGAGGCCGGCCGCGAGGGTGCAGATGTCGGACGGGCCGATCGCGGCCAGCGTACGCAGCAGCAGGTACTCCGCCCGGTCGAGATTGTCCGCGTCGCCACTGCGACGACGGAGTAACTCAAGGTTACGCATCAGCACTGCGGAGGCGACCTCGATAACGTCGACCGGACCCCCGGATGACGGCCGCTCTTGGCCTTCGACCGGAGGCGACGCAGAATCAGTAGACAGCATCTACCCCCCAACGACGTCGGTATGTTACCTGCGAATGGCGGTATCGTACCTGGTCAACGGGTCGCCCGATAGATAGGGGCGCGAGCGGGAGCTTCGTCACAGCAACGCGATCCGCCGCGATCTCGGCGCCGTCGCCCGCCACTCCCATCGCCGCTGGCCGCGGCCTCGCACACCAATCTCCGGCGCCCCGCACACCGGCCGTCGGGGGCATCGGGTACCGCTTGCCGAAGATCGGTTGCCGGCGCCACCGCCCGGTCATCGGGCAGCCGCACAACGGTTACCGGCGCGCGTCGCACCGGTCACCGGCCCGCCGCACGTCGGCTACCGGGATGCCGCGCAACGGTTACCGCGCCGCCGTTTCGGTGCGGCCAGGCCCAGGGCTTCGTAGACCGGCTCGTCGCTGAACCCGAAGGCGTCGAGGTCGGTTCCGGCGTGGATGCTCACCCGGGCCCAGGACTCCACCGCGAACAGGTCGCCGATGCCGACCTCGTACCGCTGGTCGCCGACGCCGACCGTGCCGCTGCCGGAGAACACCTGCCACACCGAGGAGCCGACGTGCCGCACCCCGGCGGTACGCGTGCCCGCGGCGCAGCGGTGCATCTCGGTACGGATGGTGCTCAGCGCGTCGGCGCCGGTCAGCGGATTGGTGAAGCGCACGCCCGCGTGGCCGGGCTCCAGCGTGGCGTCGTACCCCTCGGCCGCGCAGGCCAGCTGCGCCGCGCCCACGATAGTGGCGAACGCCAGACTCGGTAGGTGAGCAGATTGGCCGCGGCGAAGGCGACCAGCGCACAGGTCAGCACCCGCCGGTGACCGATCCGGTCGGCCAGCGCGCCGAGGCTCGGGCCGCCCAGCGCTCTGGTAATCACGGACCCACGATATCCGTGATTCCGGCCACCGAGCTAGCATGGGCCACATGGAGCTACCGCAGACCGTCGAGTGGGCGCTGCACTGCTGCTGGCTGCTCGCCCTGCTGCCCGAGGACGCGGCGCTGCCCACCCGCCGGCTGGCGGAGTACCACGGCATTCCCGAGGCGTACCTGGCGAAGTTGCTCAAGACGCTGACCCGCGACGGCCTGCTGGCGGCGAGCCCCGGCCCGCGCGGCGGCTACCGGCTGGCCCGCCCGGCGGAGCAGATCACGGTGCTCGACGTCGTCCGAGCGGTCGAGGGCCAGCACCAGATGTTCCGCTGTGCGGAGATCCGCCAGCGCGGCCCGGTGCCGCTGCCGAGCGCGCAGTGCCGCCGCCCGTGCGGCATCGCGTCGGTGATGCACCAGGCCGAACGGGCGTGGCGCGACGCGCTCGCCGCGCGCACCGTCGCCGAACTGGTCACCGAGGCCGGCACCGGCTCGCACGCCCGCGCGGCCCGATGGCTGGGTGAGGTCACCGGCCGCCGGCCGGGCACGGCCAGACCCTCGGCGGGTCGCGGATCCCCCAGGACGGACGCGAAGACCGCGCCACCGAAGGTGTCCGGGTCGGACCGAGACCGGGTGCGTGCTCGGTGAACGCGCCGCTGGAGCGGGTCGACCTGGGCGAGGTCGACTACCAGCAGGCGCTGGAGGACATGCGCGGCTGGGTGGCGCAGCGCCGCGAGGGGCGCGCCGGTGACCGGCTGTTCCTGCTGAGCCATCCGCCGGTGGTCACCTACGGTCCGCGGACGTCGCTCGATGACCTGCCGGCGGCCACGGCCGCGCTGCCCACCGTCGAGGTGGACCGCGGCGGGTTCGCCACCTACCACGGCCCGGGCCAACTCGTCGGGTACCTGGTGGTCAACGTCCGCGAGCGGGGTCCGGTGGACATCGTGCGCTGGCTGGAGCACGGGCTGATCGAGGCGTTCGCGGCGCTCGGCTACGACACCGTGCGCCGCGACACTCCGGCGGGGGCCTCAAGCCTGGTCGGGGTGTGGACCCCGGACCACCGTAAGCTGGCTTCGATCGGCATGCGCATCGCGCACGGCATCACCAGCCACGGCTTCGCCGTCAACGTCGACCCGGACCTGAGCCCGTTCCATGACTTCACCGTGTGCGGCCTGCACGACGTCACGATGACCTCGCTCGGCGAGCTGGCGCGAAAGCGGCACGGGCAACCACCCACCGACGGGCAGGTTCGCGACGCGATAGCCACGGCCCTCGGCGCGCGCGTCGACCCGGCCGAGCCAGCGGATTACCGGGCCACCCGCTGGACGTAGAACCGGTTGGTCCCGGCCACGACATCGTCGAGGCTGTCCTCGGCGACGAAGTGCCCGGAGTCCAGGCGGATCAGCTCCGCGCGCCCCGGCGCCCCCCGCCAACGATTCGGGCGCTGGGGACGCCGGGGTGTGGATCGCGCGGATCGGGGCGCGGTCAGCCGCGGATCGCACCGACCAGGCTCACCACGGACAGCACCAGCATGACCGTGGCCGCGGCCCGGATGACCCACTTCATCGGCACCACTCGCAGCAGCCCCTGGCCGCCGAGAATCGCCAGGCCGGCCACCGCCCACAGGCCGATGACCGAGCCGAGTCCGACGGAAAACGGGTCACGGTACTTCGCCGCGAGGTTGGCGGTGAGGATCTGGGTCAGGTCGCCGAACTCGGCCACCAGGATGATCACGAAGGACATCGCGGAGACCCGCCAGAATCCCGCCGCGTCGCGCTGCTTGCCGTGCGACTCGTCGTCGTCGCGGCCGCGCAGCAGCAGCACCGCGCCAAACAGGAACAGCGCGCCGACGACGGCCTCCAGGGCCCGGTGTGGCAGCAGGCCCAGCAGGGCGCCGACCGCCACGGCCAGCACGACGTGCAGCGTGAAGGCCGCCGCCGCTCCACTGAACACATAGGACGCCCGGTATCGCGTGCCCAGTACGAGACTGGCCAGGGCGGTCTTGTCGGGCAGTTCGGCGAGGAAGATAAGTGGTGCGACGGTGGCGATGACGGCCAGGTTCACGTCCGGTCCTTCGGGGCGGGCGGCCGCGGCGACCGAACCGGCTTCCCGATCACAGGGGCCCCTTCGGTCCGCGACTCGGGTGCGGTCAGCGGATACCGAAGGTCTCGTCCGGCCCGAGCGGACTCGGACCCCGGCCGCCGGGCGCATGCACGCCAGTATGTCGACGGACCGACGAAGGACTACTCCCCTTCGTCAGCGATCTTAACGGACGCGGCCGAGTGGGTGCCCCGTGGGGCATGAGGGGTGGGTCACAGCCGCCGCGCCGGTGCCAGCGCGGCGGTGCCCGCACGGCGGTGCCGGCGCGGCGGTGCCGGCGCGGCGGTGCCCGCACGGCCTCGCGGCCCGCGCGCGGAGGGCTGCGATGCGGAGACCGTCGCCCCCTGCGGTAACCACATCGTCGCGGCTGGATCTCCGCCCGCGGCTGCCGTGTCGCGTGCGACGATGAAATCGGCGATGCGCGGTCCGCCCGTTCCCGTACGAGGTGCGCCCGCGTCCCGGGGTGGTCGCCCCGCCGACCGCCAGCCGGCCGCATCCCGCCTGCGACGGCACGGCCGTGGAGACCCCGCCACCCTCCGCCTCTCCGGCGCGTCACCGCCGCGTATCCCGACGGGCGGGTGGCCCTGGACAGGGTGTTCGGCCGGCGACAGGCAGGAGTGACCATGGCGACGGATCCCAGCCCGGCGGGCGGGGCTGGCGGCAGTGCCGGCGGCGGGGCGGACGGTGAGGCGCCGCTCGCGGCACCGGCCCCCGCGAACGGACCGGCGGCCTACCCCGGCAACAGGTGGTGGACGCTCGTCGCCGTGTGCCTGGGCACCTTCATGCTGCTGCTCGACATTACCGTCATCAATGTGGCGCTGCCCGACATCCAGACGGCGCTCGGATCCAGCTTCTCCGGCCTGCAATGGGTGGTGGACGCGTACGCGCTGACCCTCGCGGCCCTGCTGCTGCCCGCCGGCAGCCTCGCCGACCTGTACGGCCGGCGGCTGCTCTACGTCGTCGGGCTGTCGGTGTTCACCATCGCGTCGCTGCTGTGCGGCGTGGCCGTCTCGACGCTCATGCTGCAACTGTCCCGAGGCTTCCAGGGCATCGGCGGCGCGGTCATGTTCTCGGTCTCGCTGGCGCTGCTGGCGGACGCCTTTCGCGGGAAGGACCGCGGCATCGCGTTCAGCATCTGGGGCGCGATCACCGGTCTGGCGGTGGCGATCGGCCCGCTGCTCGGCGGCGCGCTCACCTCCGGGCTGTCGTGGCGCTGGATCTTCTTCATCAACCTGCCGATCGGCATCGTGGCGGTCGCTCTCACGTTCCTGCGCGTGTCCGAGTCCCGCGTCGCCCACGCCCGGCGGCCGGACCTACCCGGCTTCATCGTGTTCACCCTCGCGCTGAGCAGCCTCGTGTACGCGCTGATCCAGTCGAACGAAAGCTCCTTCACCGACGCCCGGGTCCTCGGCTGCCTGGCCGGCACCGCGGTGCTGCTGGTCGTCTTCATCGCGCTCGAATCCCGGGTGCGGCACCCGATGTTCGACCTGAAACTGTTCCGGCTGCCCACGTTCAGCGGTGGGGCGGTCGCCGCGCTGGGCATCAGCGCGTCCATCTTCTCCATCCTGCTGTACCTTGTGCTGTACCTGCAGGACGTGCTCGGCTACAACGCCTTCGGCACCGGCCTGCGGCTGCTCATCATCTCGGCCGGAATCATGGCCACCACGCCAATCTCCGGGCGGCTGAGCGCCCACATACCGGTGCGGTTACTCATCGGGCCGGGACTGCTGATCATCGGGATCGGCCTGCTGCTGATGCGCGGGCTCAACGCGGGCTCGTCCTGGACCCACCTGATCCCCGGGATGATCCTGACCGGGTGCGGTACCGGACTGGTCAACCCACCGCTGGCCTCGACCGCGGTCGGGGTCGTCACCCCCGAGCGCGCCGGCATGGCCTCGGGCATCAACTCGACCTTCCGCCAGGTCGGCATCGCGACCGGCATCGCGCTGCTCGGCACGCTGTTCACCGGCAAGGTGACGTCCGACGTGACCGCGCAGGTGCGCGGCGTCCCGTCGCTCGCCGGCCGGGGCCCGCAAATCGCCGCCTCGGTGCAGGCCGGCAACAGCCAGCGGGCCGTCGCGCAGGTTCCGCCCGCCGACCGGGGCACCGTCGAGCACATCATCCGCGGCTCCTTCACCGCCGGCCTGGACCGGATACTGCTCATCGCCGCGATCATCGCGCTCGGCGCGGCGGTCATCGCGTTCTTCACCATCCGCAGCAAGGACTTCGCCACGCAACGGCAGCAGCATCCCGGGGCCGGCCACTGAGCCGCGGCCGGATCGCCACGGGCGCGGCCGCCAGCGCGACCCGCAAGGGCTCACGCCGGCACGGCCGCAAGGGCTCACGCCGGCACGGCCGGAGGGCTCACGCCGGCACGGCCGGAGGGCTCACGCCAGCGCGGCCGCTCGTCGCCTCGGGATAGGCCGTGGCGGCCGGACCGGTCGGTCCGGCCGCCGGCCCGTCCCATGGACCCGACGCGGGGCGGTGCCGGATCAGGCCCGGCAGAGGATCTCGCTGTGCAGCACCGAGAACCAGCCCTCGTCGCTGGCGGCCCACGCGCGCCAGCCGCCGGCCAGCCGCTCCAGGTCCTCCGCCGTGGCCACGCCGGACGCGAGGGCCTGCCGGGCGGTGTCGGACCGCACCGTCCGCTCCGCCCAGGTCTGCCCCCACAGCTCTCGGTCCTCCGCCGTCGACATGCACCACGTCGAGGACGTGGCGGTGAGGTCGGTGAATCCGGCCGCGCGGGCCCAGGACAGCAGCCGGCGCCCGGCGTCCGGCTCGCCGCCGTTGTCCCGCGCCAGCCGCCGGTACAGCGCCAGCCATTCGTCGAGCTCGGGGATCAGCGGGAACCACACGAAGCCCGCGTAGTCGCCGTCGCGCGCGGCGACGAGGCCACCCGGCCGGCACACCCGGCGCATCTCGCGCAGTGCCGCGACCGGGTCGCCGACGTGCTGCAGGACCTGGTGGGCGTGCACCACATCGAACGTGTCGTCCGGGAAGTCGAGCGCGAACACGTCGCCGACCCGGAAGTCGATGTTCGCCTGTCCCCGCGAGGAAGCCTCGGCGCGGGCGGCGGTCAGCGCGTCGGCGCTGATCTCGATCGCGGTCACGGTGGCCGGTGCGACGAGGACGGCCAGGTCGGCGGTGATGGTGCCGGGTCCGCAGCCGACGTCCAGCACGGTGAGGCCGGGTCGCAGGTGCGGCAGCAGGTAGGCCGCGGAGTTCTGGGCGGTGCGCCACCGGTGCGAGCGCAGGACCGACTCGTGATGGCCGTGGGTGTAGACGGCGTCTCTTTCGGTCATGGGGGTTCCCCTCGTTGAGGTTTCCGATCATCACGACCGTACGTCGCATCCCGGATATCAGGAATTGATTCCCAAAATGTGGTCATCGGGATCACGGGCGAGGCCCGCGTACCAGTCCGATTCATCGATAGGTGCCGGCGTACTACCGGTCGTCGCGCGCCCGATTCGGCCGCGGCCACAAAGCCGCCGTAAGACTCCAAATCTGAATTATCGAAAATAGCCTCCTTTACCGCCGTAATATCGACCCCGCCTTGCTCTCACGAATCGATGACTCAACGGGGGTGAACTGTCGTGATCGGAGCCGGAGAGGCCGCCGCCCATGGGTCGGGCCGCCGCCCCGGTAGGCGCCTGCGCGCGGCGCGCCGCGGCGCGGCAGTCGCCGCCGTGGTGACCGCGATGGTGGCGGCCGCCGGCCTGCTGGCGGCGGGCGTGTCCGAACCGGCGCGGGCCGCCGTCACGATCGGCTCGGGCGTCCTCCCGATGACCGGGATCGATCTGACGGCGCAGCTGACCGTCGCCGGGCTGCTGGTGGCCGCCGGCGGGGTGCTGCTGCTCGCCGCGATCGCCGTCGCTCGCCGCCGCTCCGAGTGACGACCGGGTCCGAGTGACGACCCGGTCCGAGTGACGACCCGGTCCGAGTGGTGACCCGGTCCGAGTGGTGACCCGGTCCGAGTGATGACGGGGCGAGGAGGAGCCGTGCGCATACGATCGAGGAGCCGGGCGGTACCGCTCGCCGTGCTGGCCGTGGCCGTGCTCGCCGTGGCCGGGGGCCTGGCCGGCTGCGGCCACCCGGACCACCGGGCCGGCGCGTCACCCACGCCCGGGATCTCCCCGTCCGCGGCGCTGCCGCCGGGCGTCGTCAACGCCACCGCGGTGCCGACCTTCGTGCCGAACGCCGCCACGCTCCGCGAGAACGTGAGGCTCTCGTCGTGCGGATCCACCCACGGCGGCTGGCGGGCGGCGGGCAGCGCGAGCAACCCCGGCGCCAAGGACAGCAGGAACTACACCATCACCGTCTTCTTCACCACCTCGCGGGGCACCGTCATCGGCACGGGCCAGACCCAGGTGGCGGTGGAGCCGGACGCCGACCAGCAGTGGACCGTCACGGGCGCCTTCCACCCCGCACCGGACACCCGGTGCGTGCTGCGCGGCGTGGGCTGACCCGACGCGGGTCGCCCACTGCGGCGCTCCTTTCGAGTCGTCCCCGCCCGCAGCGGTTGCCGGTGCCGGCGGCCGGGGTTTGACTGGAGCCGTGCCCTCGTCGCGTGCCCGGTCCTCGTCAGGGGACCAGCTCGCACCCTACCGCCACAAGCGGGACTTCTCCCGGACCCCGGAGCCCGCGGGCCGGACGGCTGCGGGTTCCGGGACCGGCCCGGGCTCCCGCCGGTTCGTCGTGCAGCGGCACCGCGCCCGCAGGCTCCACTACGACCTGCGGTTGGAGATCGACGGCGTGCTCGTCAGTTGGGCCGTGCCCAAGGGGCCGACCCTGGACGCGGGTGTGCGCCGGGCCGCGTTCCACGTCGAGGATCATCCGCTGGAGTACTTCGACTTCGAGGGGGTGATTCCGTCCGGCGAGTACGGCGGCGGTGACGTCATCGTCTGGGACGCCGGGACGTGGCAGCCACACGACGCCGGAGACCCACCCGATCCCGGTGGGGCAGTGGCGCACGGCGAACTGCACGTCGACCTGTACGGCGAGAAGCTGCGCGGCCGCTTCGTCCTGGTGCGTACCCGCACCGGCACGTCCGGCAGGGACGAATGGCTGCTGCTGCACAAGCACGACGAGTTCGCGGTCGAGGGCTGGAATCCCGAGGACCATCCGCGCTCGGTGCGCTCCGGCCGCACCAACGAACAGGTACGGGCCGACCCGGATCGGTTGTGGCGTTCGGAGCTGCCCGCCGCCCGGGCCGCCCTGGCCCTCAAACCCACCGCGACGCCCGCCCCGGATCCGGAGGCGCTGAGCCAACTCGACGCCTTCGGCGCGACCGGATCGTGGCACATCTTCGGCCGCGAGCTACGGCTGACCAACCTGGACAGGGTGCTGTTCGCCCCGCGCCCGGGCGAAGCGCCGGTCACCAAGCGGGACCTGCTGCGCTACGCGGCGCGGATAGCGCCGGTCCTGCTGCCGTACCTCACCCGGCGCGCGCTGAACCTGCGCCGGTTTCCGAACGGTGCGCACGCCAAGGGTTTCTGGCAGAAGGAGCTGCCGGCGCACGCCCCGGACTGGCTGCCGCGCTGGGACAACCCCGACCCCGGGCCGGCCCGCGGCTACCTGGTCGTCGATGAGCCCGCCGCCCTGGTCTGGGCGGCCAACTTCGGCGCGCTGGAGTGGCATGCCTGGACCTCGCGGGTCGACCGGCCGGACCGGCCGACGTACGCGCTGATCGACCTCGATCCGGGCGGCGCGACCAGCTGGGCGGACCTGCTCACCCTGGCCCGGCTGCACCGGACCGCCTTCGAGCATCTCGGGCTCATGGCCCGGCCGAAGGTCACCGGTCGGCGCGGCATCCAGATCTGGGTACCGATCGCCCGCGGCCCCGACTTCGACAGCACCCGGGAGTGGGTGCGGCGGCTGTCCGAGACGGTCGGCGCGATAGCGCCCGAGCTGGTCAGCTGGGAGTGGCAGGAGGGCGAGCCCGGTGACCCCCGGGGGGACGAGGCCGGGGCCGGGTTGTCGCGGAGGCGAGCACCCGCGGCGTCACGGGCTCGGCTGGGCTACGCCCAGAACGCGGCCAACCGGGCCCTCGTCGCGCCGTACAGCCCGCGCCCGGCTCCGGGCGCACCGGTGTCGGCGCCGATCTCCTGGGAGGAGCTGGACGATCCCGCGCTGTCCCCGGACGGGTTCACCATCCGTACCGTGTTGCCGAGGCTGGCCGAGAGGGGCGACCTGTTCGGCGAGGTGCTACGCGGCGACCAGCACCTGCCGCCACTGACGTAGCGCGGCGGGTCAGTCCGACTCCCACAGCACCGGGTTGAGCGGCCCGTCGGCGGGCGCACCGGCCGGCCGGCCGCCCAGGAACGTCACCCGGTCGGACTCCTGGAAGTCGTTGCCCGGCTCGGTCACCCGGATGTCCGCGTCCATGTAGATGACGGTCATCACCCGGCGCGGAGTGTCCACGGTGTTGGCGGGCGCGCGGTGGATGGTCCAGCCGGCGTGGAAGCTGACATCGCCGAGGGCGTACGGGGTGGCGTCGACCGGGTACCCCCGCCGGGCGACGAACTCCTCGAGCCGCGCCTCGGACTCATCGCCGATGCCCAGCGCGTGCCCGTACCCGGACCGGTGGCTGCCGGCGGCGAAGGTGAGCGGTCCGGCCTGCGGACCGACGTCCTGCAGCGGTACCCACGCCGTCACCGTGCGGTCGGTGGACAACGGCCAGTAGTACTGGTCGACGTGCCACGGCGTGAACCCGCCGCCGGCCTCCTTGTACAGCGCCTGGTCGTGGTACAGCCGCACGGCCCGCACCCCGAGCAGGCGCGCGGCGATGCCGGCCAGCCGCCGGGAGAACACGAACTCGCGGACCGTGTCGCTGTGCCGCCACAGGTTCTCCACCTGAAGGAACGCGCGGTTGTAGGTGTCCCGTTCGGACAGCGGAAGGTGCTGGGTGTTCAGCGCTATCACCCGCTCGGTGATCTCCGGCTGGTAGCGGGCCACGGTCGGCGGGTCACACACCTGGCGTAGCTTGACGTAGCCGTCGCGCTCGTACCGGGCGACCTCCTCCGGCCCGATCGCGTAGGGCCGATCCAGCTCGCCGCGCTCGCTGATCCCGCCGTGCCCGCTGACTCGCCCGCGGTGCGCGCTCATCGCGACCCTCCTTCGATCCGGTGGACCTGCCCAGTCTCCGGCCGCCGGCACCGGATCCACCACGCCCGCGCCGGCCGGTACCGGTACTGTGCTACCCGTCCGCGACGGATCTCGCGGTGCCGGTGGCCGGATGGGTATCGTGGCGGCGTGCGACCGTCGCTCCAGCAGGTGCCGTCCTCGCCGCACGCGTCCTGGCGCCTGTCGGTGCGAGCGGAGCCACGCTTCGGCTTCGACTGGCACTACCACCCCGAGTACGAGCTGACGCTCATCGTCAGAGGTGGCGGTCGCCGGTATGTCGGCGACGCGGTGCACCCGTACGGGCCCGGCGATCTGGTGTTGGTGGGGGCCGACACCCCACACACCTGGGAGTCCGGCGGCCTCGACAACGAGGCGGTCATCCTCCAGTTCCGGCGCGAGGGTCTGGGCCCCGGCCTGTTCGAGCTACCGGAGTTGCACGGGGTGGACCGGCTGCTCGCCGGCTCCGCGCTCGGTCTGCGCTTCAGTGGCGGCGACGCGACCGGCGTCGCCGAGCTGATGACCGCCATGCCCGGCCTCGACCCGGCCCGCCGCACGGTGCGCCTGCTGGACATCCTGGTCGCGCTGTCCGAGCTGCCGCGGGAGCCGCTGGCCACCCGTACCCTCGTCACCGCGCTGGACACCACGGCCCGGCGGCGGGTCGAGCGGGTCATCGGGTACGTGAGCCGCGGGTACCCCGGCCAGGTGAGCGTGCGGGAGGCCGCGCGGCTGGCCGCCATGACCCCCAACGCGTTCAGCCGGTTCTTCCGCCGCAGCACCGGGCGCACCTTCTCGGACTACGTCAACGCGGTGAGGCTGGCGCACGCGTGCCGGCGGCTCATCTCCGACGACGCGGCGGTCAGCCGGATCGCGGCCGAATCGGGCTACGCCAACCTGTCCCACTTCAACCGGAGGTTCCGGGTCGCGACGGGGATGAGCCCGCGCGAGTACCGGCGCCAGTTCCGGTCCTGACCGCACGCCGGGTTCCGCTCCGGCGGCGACCGCCGCGCGAACGCTCAGCGCACCAGGAGGTTGAGCCCGATGGTGAGGATGGCGGAGAGCACGAGCGAGGCGAGAATCATCAGCAGGCAGCCGGGGAAACCTCCGAGCGGCCGGATCTCGACGTTCCCGATGCGCACCACCCACCACTACCCGCCAACGCACCGGTAAACACCGGAGCGGTCCTCCCCCGTGGCGTCGCCCCCCGTCCGGCCCCAACCGAAAATCCCTTGCCCCACGCACGCGCGGGCCGTACCGTCGTGGCGAACCGATCGCGCCTCGACGCGCATGCCGTGACAAACAGGGGGGGTGTGGCCGTGCTTTACCGCACCGCCGTCGTGATTCCCCAGTCACAGCACGAGGTGATTCTGGTGTCCTCGTTGGTGTCCGGCACCGGCCGTGCGGCCGTCGCCGGACGTCCGTGACGAATCCGTGAGGCAGCCCGCCTGTCCGTGAGGCAGCCCGTCTGTCCGTGAGGCAGCTCGCCCGGCTGTAACGCAGCCCGCTCGGCTGTGGGGCAGCCCGCCCGTCCGTGAGACCGGCCGCTGCCGCGCATCGCCGCGTCCATCCCCGCGCCGCACTCGCACATCGCCTCGTCGCGGTGGCATACCCGCGCCGCGGGACACGCCGCCGCGCCACGGGCATGCGGCTGCGCCGCGGGCATGCGGCTGCGCCGCGGGGCATGCGACTGCGCCGCGGAGGCGGGTTGCCGCGCGCCGGTGGGTTGTCTTGCCGGTGGGTTGCCGCGCCGGGCTTCCGCGCGTGCCGCCACGGGTCCTCGTCCGGGCACGTCCCTTCGAATCCAGACCATCGCGAGAGGCCGAAAGACCATGCACGCTCAGACCCGGCACCAGTTCACCGACACGCTGGCCCTCACCCGCAACCTGGGCATCCTGGCGCACGTGGACGCCGGCAAGACCACCACCACCGAACGGATCCTGTACGCCACCGGCGCCACCTACAAGCGCGGCGAGGTGCACGACGGGACCACCGTGACTGACTTCGATCCCCAGGAGCGCGACCGCGGCATCACCATCTTCTCCGCGGCCGTCAGCTGCACCTGGGACGGCCACCGCATCAACCTGATCGACACCCCGGGCCACGTCGACTTCTCCGACGAGGTGGAGCGTTCGCTGCGGGTACTCGACGGCGCGATAGCGGTCTTCGACGGGGTCGCCGGGGTGGAGCCGCAGAGCGAATCGGTGTGGCGGCAGGCCGACCGGTACGGGGTGCCTCGCATCGCGTTCGTCAACAAGCTGGACCGTGCCGGCGCCGACCTCGACGCGGCGGTCGCGTCCATCCGCGACCGGCTGGGCGTCACACCGCTGGTGGTCCAGCTGCCCATCGGGCGCGAGAGCGGCTTCACCGGCGTGGTGGACCTGCTGCGGATGCGATCGCTGACCTGGGTCGAGGGGCGGGACGGCTATACCGATGGCCCGGTCCCTGACGAGCTGCGGGAGGAGGCCGAGCGGCGCCGAAGGGCGCTGGACGAGGCGGTGGCCGAGCTGCATCCGGGCGCGCTGGACGAGTTCTGCCTGCGGGCGTCGGTCGACGAGGCCACCCTCGCCGCCGCGCTACGCGACCTGACCCGTACCGGGGCGGGGCTGGTGGTGCTATGCGGATCGGCGTATCACAACCGAGGGATCGAACCGCTGCTGGACGCCGCCGTCGCGTACCTGCCCTCACCGCTGGACGTACCGGCGGTCGAGGGCATCCGGGACGGCGAGCCGGAAAGCCGGCCGGCCGATCCGGCCGCACCGCTGGCCGCGTTGGTGTTCAAGGTGAACGTCACCGCGACCGGACGGCTGACCTTCCTGCGGGTGTACTCGGGGACCATCGAGAAGTCAGGCATCGTGCTGGACTCGGGCACCGGGCGCACCGAACGGATCGCCCGGATCCTTCGGGTACAGGCGGACCGGCACACCGAGGTGGCGCGGGCCGTCGCCGGCGACATCGTCGCGGTGGTCGGGCCGAAGGCCGCGCGTACCGGGGCCACCCTGTGCGCGCCGGACGCCGCGCTGGTGCTGGAGCCGCCGAACGCGACGGAACCGGTGGTGTCCGTGGCGGTCGAGGCCGCCCGGTGCACCGACACCGAGCGGCTGGCCACGGCCCTGGCCCGGCTGGTCGAGGAGGACCCGTCGCTGGCCGTGCGGACCAATCCCGAGACCGGTCAGACGGTGCTGTCGGGCATGGGAGAGCTACATCTGGAGGTGGCGGTGGAGAAGCTGCGCAGTGGCCACGGCCTGGAGCTGCGGGCCGGACGGCCACGGGTGTCGTACCGGGAGACGCTGGTGCGCGGGGTCTCCGGGCTGCTGTACCGGCATGTCAAGCAGGACGGCGGCGCGGGCCAGTTCGCCCACGTCGTGCTCGACGTGCGACCGCTGGCCGACGACCCGGCCGCGTTCGCCGGCGCCGGGCTCAGCCTTCCGGCCGAGTTCGCGTTCGACTCGACGGTCGTCGGCGGGCGCGTGCCGAGGGAGTACCTCCGCGCGGTGGAGGCCGGTTGCCGGGACGCCCTGTCCGACGGCCCGCTCGGCGGCAACCCGGTGATCGGGGTGCACGTCACGCTGACCGACGGCGCCACCCACTCGAAGGACTCCTCGGAGCTCGCCTTCCGCACGGCCGGCCGGCTGGCCCTACGGGAGGCGCTGCGCGCCAGCGAGATGCTCCTGCTGGAGCCGGTGGTCGAGGTGACCGTGACGGTGCCCGAGGACGCGGTCGGCACGGTGCTCGGCGACCTCGCCGCGCGCCGTGGTCGGGTGTCGGGCTCGACCGCCCGTGCCGGCGCGGTCGTCATCACGGCAACCGTGCCGCTGGCCGAGCTGTTCGGATACGCGACCCGGCTGCGCAGCCGCACCCAGGGCCGGGGCACGTTCAGCACCCGCCCCACCGGCTACGCCCCGGCTCCCGACTCGACGGCCCGGCGGTAGCCTCCGGCGGCGGCCGGCCGGCCCTTCGGTCGGCGGCCGGCCGGCCCTTTGGTCGGCCGCCGCCGGAAACGGCGGCGGATCGGGAACTGCCACGGATCGGGAACTGCCACGGATCGGGAACTGCCACGGCCGGCCGGCCGGCTGTTTCGGCCGGCCGCCGCCGGACACGAGAGCTGTCGCAAACGCGCCCGGCCGGTCCCGCCGGGTAGCGGCCCGGCCCGGTAAGGTGGGCACCGGGGTCGATTCGACGGGAGCAGATGCCGATGCCCGCTGTCCAGCCTCGTCACGCCGTCGTGGTCGGTGGGAGCCTCGCCGGGATGTGCGTCGCGCGCGCCCTGGCCGACCATGTCGAGCGGGTCACCGTGGTCGACCGCGACCGGTTCCCGGACGGTCCCGAGGTGCGCGGCGGGGTGCCGCAGGCCCATCATCTGCATGTGCTCGTCACCGCCGGGCAGCGCGCGCTCGATCGGCTGTTCCCCGGCATCCTCGATGAGTTGCACAAGGCCGGCGCGGTCCCGGTCGAGGTGCCGACCGACGTGCTGTACCTGACCGCTACCGGGTGGCGGCAACGGTTCCCGGCCACGCACCGGCTGATCGGCGCCAGCCGCGAGCTGATCGACTGGACGGTGTACCAGCGCCTGAGCACGGACGAGCGGATCCGGTTCCTGCCGGCACACGAGGTCGTCGGGCTACTCCCGGCCGCGCCCCGCGCCGCCGATGCCGCCCGGATCGACGACTCCACCCCGAACGACGACTCAGGAGGCAGTGGCTCAGGAGGCAGTGGCTCAGGAGGCGGTGGGCCGGCGGTCGGCGGGGTCCGGCTCCGGCCGCGCGGCGACGCCGCCGGCGCCGAGACCGAACTGGTCGCGGACCTCGTGGTGGACGCGAGTGGACGCGGCTCCCGCGCCGGGGAGTGGCTGACGACTCTCGGGTACCCGGCACCGGAGGAGACGCGCATCGACTCCCGGTTGGGGTACGCCAGCCGCCGCTACGTGCTGCCCGACTCCGCCGTCGGGGACTGGAAGAACATTCTGATCATGCCGGACCCGCCGCGCTCGGGCCGGGGCGCGGTGCTGTACCCGATCGAGAACGACCGGTGGATGCTCACCCTGGGCGGGTTGGGCGAGGACCGGCCGCCGACCGACGCGGAGGAGTTCCTCGACTACACCCGGGGACTGCGCAGCACGATCATCTACGACGTGATCAGTCAGGGCCGGCCGGATTCGGCGATCCACGGGTACCTGCGCACCAGCAATCACCGGCGGCACTTCGAGACGATGCGGTCGTGGCCGCTCGGGTTCCTCGTCGTCGGGGACGCCGCGTGCTGCTTCAATCCCGTGTACGGGCAGGGCATGAGTGTGGCCGCGCAGACCGCGGTGGCACTGGACGAGCACCTGCGCGCCCGCCCGGCCGGCGCGCCGCCGCTGGACCACACCGCACAGGTGGTGGCGGCCCGGTGCGCCTCGGTCGCCTGGCTGATCGCGACCGGTGCCGACTCGCGGCTGCCGACCGCCACTACCAGTACCCGGCCCGGACTGCGCGACCGGTTGTCGCACCAGTATCTGAGCCGGGCCTCCGACGTCGCGAACCGTGACCCGTACGTCTGCGAGGTGCTCACCGACGTGATGCATCTGGTCGCGCCGCCGACCGTGCTGACGCGGCCGAAGGTGATGGCACGCGTGCTGCGCGGGCGGCCCGGGCCGCGGCTGTGGACGCCTCCGGAGCGGCCCGCCTGATCGATCAGCTCACGCCCGCGCGACGGCTCTGGTCGGACAGGGCGAACACCATCGCGCCGAGCGCGAACACCACGGCGATGCCGATGCTGCTCGCGTACGCGTGGCCGAACACCACCCGGTGCGCCGCCCCGGCGGCCGGCGCGTGCGAGGTGAGCGCGTAGAACACCGTGCTGACCCCGGCCACTCCCAGCGCGGAGCCCAGCCGCTGCGAGGTCTGCAACATGCCGCCGGCGGTCGAGCCGCGGCCGACGTTGACCTCGGCCAGCGTCATGGCCTGGTTGGGGTTGGACACGCAGCCGCCGCCGAGGCCGGCGAGCACCAGCGGACCGATCAGCAGCAGCCCGATGGTGTGTGGGGCGGTGGCGCGCGTGGCCACCGCGACCGTGGTGGCCAACAGCAGCATGCCCAGCCCGAACAGGCACAGGCCGAACACGCTCAGCCGGCGGCCGTGACGCTGGACCAGCCGCCCGGCCAGCGGCGCGGACAGCACGGAGCCGGCGGCGTACCCGGCCGCGACCAGACCGGAGCGGCCTGCGGTGAACCCCAGTCCGTCCTGCAGGTACAGCGCGAGGACCAAGGGCGCCGCGCCGAAGGCGCCGAAGAAGAACAGCGCCACGCCCAGCCCGGAGACGAATGAGCGCACCCGGAACAGTTGCAGGTCGATCAGTGGGCGACGGGCGGAGTTGGCCATGCGCCGTTCCCACCGCGCGAACGACACGCCCAGCACCGCCGCCGGAATCAGCAGGGCCAGCAGCAGCGGGTCGTGGTCGTTGTCGTACTGCACCGCCGGGAACAGGGTGCAGAACAGGGCTCCGGCAAGCAGGAGGACCCCGACGATGTCCAGCGGTCGCCGTGCCGGCGGCCCGTCGGGCGGCAGGAGCCGGCGGCACACCGTGAACGCCAGCACCCCGATCGGCACGTTGATGTAGAACAGCAGGCGCCAGCCCACGCCGGGCCCCGCGAGCAGGATGACCACACCGGCAAGCGCGGGGCCGCAGGCCGTCGCGATGGAGTTGGACACGCCAGCCGCGCTGAACGCGGCGCCGCGCTCCGCCGGTGCGAACAGCCGCTGCACGAGCCCGGAGATCTGTGGGTTGATGATGCCGGCGGCCAGACCCTGCACCACCCGGGCGAGGTCCAGCCAGCCCGGACTCGGCGACAACCCCACCATGGCGCTGGTCGCCACGAACGACGCGATGCCGATGAGCAGCATCCGCCGCCGGCCGAGGTCGTCACCCAGCCGGCCGCCGAGGATGGGTATGACGCCGAACGCCAGCGCGTACCCGGAGACCACCCACTGCAGCGATGAGGTGCTGGCGCCGATTCCCCGGCCGATGGACGGCAGCGCGACGACGACGATGGTGCTGTCCAGCGTCGTCATGAACGACGCGAACAGGCAGAAGATGAGGACCAGCCAACGGTGCGGATAAGTGGTCTCCGTCACCCGGTCTTCGAGGTCCGGGCGGACCTGGCTGACGGTCACCGGCGCGTTGCCGGCGAGTCGTCCGATTCACCGTGCCCGCATCCCATAACGGATCGAGCATACCGTAGGACCATTTAGCCCTTCCGGTCGGCCACCCGGCCCGCCTCGACCGGACGCGTCAACCAGGTCGCGAGGTCGGCCACGACGGCCGGGTCCAGATGCTGCGCCGGCTCGTACTCGGTCGGGGAGGACGGGCCCTCGCCCGGAAAGAACAGGTGGTTGTCGGCGTCGTAGACGCGGATCGTCACGTTCTCGTGGCCCATCAGGCCGGCGCGCCAGCGGGCGAGGTCGTCGGCGACCGTCGTCTGGTAATCGCGGCCGCCCTGAAGGATGAGGATCGGCTTGTCGAGTGCCGCGGCCGCCGCGACCGGGTCGTACCCGCGCACGTCCAGCCAGTACGGCGCGGGCACGCCGAACGGCAGTTCGCTGGCCGGCGTGGCCGGGTCGAGGTCGGGGCGTTCGACCGTCGTCGCCTGCCGGGTCATCGCGTCGATCGCGGGCTGCGACGCGGCGGAGGCACCCGGTTCGAGGGTGGCGAGGTAGCGCAGTTGCCGCACGGCGGCCCAGTGCATCGGCTGCGCTCCCCCGGCCAGCAGCACCAGCCCGGCCACCGACGGCTCGGCCGCCGCCACCCGCGGCGCGACCGTGCCGCCCAGGCTGTGGCCGAGCACGAAGACCGGCGCCTCGCCGACCGCGGGGTGCCCGCGCAGCAGCGTGACGGCCGCCACGGCGTGCGGCACGTACTCGTCGACCATGGTGAAGTCGGCGACACCCGCCAGCCGCGCGCCGTGCACGTGAGTGACCTTGTCGAAGCGCAGCACCGCGATCCCCCGGCTGGCCAGGCCCCACGCGAGGTCCTTGAGCGGCTTGTTGCGCCCGATCGTCTCGTCCCGGTCGAGCGGTCCCGACCCGGGCAGCAGCACGATGGCGGGTCGCGGTCCGGGTCGGCGGGGCAGGCTCAGCGTGCCCGGTACGGCGAGCGGGCCGGTGCCGATCGTCACCTCCTGCTCCTCGAACGCCTCCGGATCGGCGTACTCCGGCGGCTGCCACGGCTCGACCGGGCTGGCCGCACCAGCCGGCGCGAACTGGATGCCGGTCAGCCAGCCGCCCTCGACGACGGACACGAGGAGGGTCAACCGCTCGCGGGCGAACGCGAGCGGGACCTTCACCAGGACGCCCTGCGGTCCGGCCGGATCGCTGACCGGCGTGCCGACCGAGGAGACCGGGCCGTGCCGGTCGAGCTGCGCCGCCCAGGCGGCCTGGATCGATTCGGCGGTCACCATCGCGCGCAGCGACGGCGCGAACAGGTCGCGGATCTGCTCGAAGCGCCCGGCCCGCGCCAGGTCGAGGGCGGTGAGCGCGGCGAGTACGGGATCGGTGGGCATCATGAACTCCTTCGCTTCGACTTCCGGACGCCGGTGGTGGGCGCCTCGTCGCTCGGCAGCAGCACCGTGGCGAGGAGGCGTCGCTTGCGGCCCGGCGCCGGCGGCTTGGCCAGCGCCGGCTGCAGCACCCGGGTGAGCTCGCGCAGCAGCTCGGCGAACTCGGCGTCGTCGAGCCACAGCCCGGCCATGCGATAACTGGCCCCGTCCCGGATCGGGTCGACCGCTCCCCGGGCGAGGTACCGGTCGAGGTCGCCGAGCAGCCCGGCCACGAACACCATGAAGGCGCGGCGGTGCTCGTCCGGGCTCATGGTGGTCAGCTCGTCCGGGGCGATCGCGGCGGCGGCCTGCCGCAGGACGTACGTGCGCTCCAGGGCGCCGCGTACCCGCCGCTCGGCGACGACGTGCAGCACCCCGGCGTCGACCAGCCGGGCGACGTGCCGGTACAGGCTGGCGGCGGGGACGTCGGCGAGTTCGGCGGCCAGCGCGCTGGTGGTCAGCGCCCGGTCGCCGAGGAACGCCCGCACGATGCGCAGCCGGACCGGGTGCAGGAGCAGGTCGGCCGAGGTCATGGGGCAACCGTAGCACTGCATTATCGAAAGTGATAACGTTCGCAACTATGAGGTTAGTGATCCGACCCATGGCCGACCCGGTGACGTAGGGTCTCCCCACATGGACGCCGAGGGCTGGTTGCGTGACACGCGTTCCTCCTACGACACGGTCGCGGAAAGCTACGCCGACCAGCTGCGCGACCTGCTGGCCGGGGCACCCTACGAAAGGGCGGCGCTGGCGCTGTTCGCCGAGCTGGTCGACACCGCGGGCGGGGGGCCGGTGGCGGACGTGGGCTGCGGGACGGGCCGGATCACCGCCCACCTGAGCGGGCTCGGTGTCGACGCGTTCGGGATCGACCTCTCGCCGGGGATGATCGAGGTGGCCCGGCGCGACCACCCCGGCCTGCGGTTCGAGGTCGGCTCCATGACGGACCTCGACCTGCCCGACGGCCACGTCGCCGGCCTGGTCGCCTGGTACTCGCTGATCCACGTTCCGGACGACGGGCTCGGCACGGTCCTCGCGCACTTCCGGCGGGTGCTGCGCCCCGCCGGCCCGCTGCTGGTCAGCTTCCACGTGGGCGACGAGTCGCGGCTCAAGACGCAGGGCTACGGAGGCCACCCGATGAACGTCTACGTGCACCGCCGCCAGCCCGCCCGAATGGCGCAGTGGCTGAACGAGGCCGGGTTCACGGTCGAGGCGCAGCTGTCGCTCACCTCGCCGGAGAGCGCGCTCGGGGCGATCCTGTTCGCCCGCCGCGAGCCCTGAGCCACGACCGCCCGCTCAGGCGGCACCGGCGACGGTGGGAACCGGTGCGAGATGATCACGGTGATCGCACCGGTACGGGCGGCCGGGCTCCCGGCCCGGCGCATGTCGCACGCCGACCGAGACGGCTCGGCCTGATCCACCCGACCAATCCGGCCCGGCCGGACGGGCCGCGCGGGCGGGGCGGATTACCGGGCCGAGGCATCGGGTATTGAATCGCCATGGTTGTTCTTTCATCCGTGGCCACAGGCGCCCCCGGCCGGCCGAGCCGCCCCGGATAGCGATGCGTACGGTCACGCCTACGGGCGGTCATGGCGGGACGGCGAGGAGGCTGGTCAGCGTGGGGACGGCGGGCGTGAACGAATACGCCTCGGCTCCGGCGGAGCCGCGAAGGCTGAACGCGACCGACCTTGTGCGGTTGCGTCAACACATCGCCGACGTCACGACGCGGGCCGGGCTCGATCCCGGTCGCGCGGCGGAGTTGGCCCTGGCGGTGAACGAGGTCGCCAGCAACGCGATCGAGCACGGCGACGGCATGGTCAGCGTGACCGTCCGCCTCGCCGGCACGCGCGTGGTGGTCGAGGTACGGGACGGCGGCCCCGGCATCCCGGCGGGCACCACCGCCGACCGGCCGGAGCCGGACGCGGAGCGCGGTCGGGGGCTGTGGCTGGTCGGCCAGCTGTGCGACGAGGTGGACGTCGAAAGCGACGCGGGCGGCACCCGGGTCCGCCTCGCCATGGCCCTCCCCGCCTGAGGATCGCGGCGGTTCGGGCTCGGTCGGTTCGGGCTCAGTCGGTTCGGGCTCAGTCGGTCTCCATGGTCACGGCCGGCGTCGCATCCTGCCCCGGCGTTCTCGGCGCCGGCGGTGCCGTCGGCGACGCGGCCGGTGTCGCGCCCGGCGCCTGTGCGGCCTCGAGACCGACCCGGGCGGCCAGGGTCGCCGGCGGGAACTTCAGGTCGAAGGCGGGGCGCTCGGACCGGATCCGCGGCATCTGATCGAAGTTGCGCAGCGGCGGCGGGCACGTCGTGGCCCACTCCAACCCGTTGCCGTACCCCCAAGGATCGTCCACCTCCACGATCCGGCCGGCCTTGTACGACTTGTACACGTTCCACAGGAACGGCAGCACCGACGCGCCGAGGATGAACGACCCCACCGTGGAGATCATGTTCAACGTGGTGAACCCATCGCTGGGCAGATAGTCGCCGTACCGGCGCGGCATGCCCTCCGACCCCAACCAGTGCTGCACCAGGAACGTCGTGTGGAACCCCACGAACGTCAACCAGAAGTGCACCTGACCCAACCGCTCATCCAACATCCGCCCGGTCATCTTCGGGAACCAGAAGTACACCCCCGCGAACACCGCGAACACGATCGTCCCGAACAGCACGTAATGGAAGTGCGCCACCACGAAATACGTGTCCGTGACATGGAAGTCGATCGGCGGACTGGCCAACAACACCCCGGACAGCCCACCCAGCAGGAACGTCAGCAGGAACCCGATCGCGAACAGCATCGGCGACTCGAACGTCAACTGCCCCTTCCACATCGTCCCGATCCAGTTGAAGAACTTGATCCCGGTCGGGATCGCGATCAGATACGACAGGAACGAGAAGAACGGCAACAGCACCTGCCCGGTGGCGAACATGTGGTGCGCCCACACCGCCATCGACAACCCCGCGATGCCCAGGGTCGCACCCACCATGCCCTTGTATCCGAACAACGGGCGACGGGAGAACACCGGAATCACCTCGGTGATGATGCCGAAGAACGGCAACGCCACGATATAAACCTCGGGATGCCCGAAGAACCAGAACAGATGCTGCCACAACAACGGCCCACCGGTCGCCGAGTCATACACATGCGCGCCGAGCACCCGATCCGCCATCGCGACCAACAGCGCCGCCGCCAGGATCGGGAACACCATCAGAATCAGCACGGCGGTAATCAGAATGTTCCACGTGAAGACCGGCATCCGGAACATCGTCATCCCCGGTGCCCGCAGCGTGATAATCGTGGTCGTCATGTTGACCGCACCCAGGATCGTGCCCAACCCCGAAATCACCAATCCCACGAACCACATGTTCGGCCCGGGCCCCGGACTGCCACTGTCACCCGCCAACGGCTGATACGCCGTCCACCCGAAATCCGCCGCCCCACCCGGCGCCAGAAACCCACCCACGACCAACAACCCACCGAACAGGTACAACCAGTAAGCGAACGCGTTGAGCCGAGGGAACGACACGTCCGGCGCACCGATCTGCAGCGGCACTATGTAATTCGCGAACGCGAACAATACCGGCGTCGCGAACAGCAGCAACATGATCGTGCCATGCTCGGTGAACAACTGGTTGTACTGCTCCAACGACAAGAACTGCATCCCCGGCCGCGCCAGCTCCGCCCGCATGATCAACGCCAGGGCCCCACCGACCAGGAAGAAACCGAACGCCGTGACCAGATACATCAACCCGATCTGCTTGGCGTCGGTGGTCCGGATGGTGCGCGTGAACCAGGAACCCTTCGGCGCCTGACGCACCGGCCACGGCCGAGTAACGACCGGTCGTGGCTCAATCGGTCGTGGTGGAAGCTGCTGTTCCGCTGGCGACGTCACGGTCATCGTGAATGCCCCTTGGCCTGGTGTTGGCGGACAGAACGCGGCCGAATTACCCGGGATGGATCGTACGCCAATCCCACGCGATTGGTGCCCGCCAATTTCCCCGTACCGCCCGGCGCGTCGCGCCGACACCGCGGGCCCGCCGCGACCGGGCCGGCGCCGGGACGACCGAGGGTGGCCCCATCAGCCTCGCGGGCTCGTCACCCGCCAGGCTCGTCAGCGGCGGCGGAAGCTTCGGCGCGGCGGACCCGACGACAGATCCCGGCGCGAACGGGGACGCCGCCGATCCCGTGCCCGGCGCTGCTTCATCCGCGTGCCCCTCCCTGCGAACCCGACGAGGCCTCACGATGGGTAACGCAGGGTGGCGGCACGGCGGTTCATCGGATCGGCGGACGGTACCCGCTTGGATCACGCCCGCCCGCCGGGCACCCACGCCGACGGGAGTCGGTGCTCACGGATCGCGGGACAGGGCCCTGGTCGTTCCGCGATTGACCAGGTGGGTGCGTACCGCGTCACTGATCGCGACGCACAGCAGCACCGCCGTGGCCGTGGCCTGGACCAGCACCGGGGACCCACCCACCATCACCGGCGCCAGGGCGACCAGCACGAGCATGAAGGCGACCCGGGACCACGAGACGCGCTTGAACACCTCGAACTCGAAGGCCGCCCGGCCGATCAGAAACAGCAACGGACCGGCGAAGAACACCATGACCGACGGACCGGGTGCGGGACCGGCGGGCGCCCTGATGATCATCTCGGCGGCGGCGGCCATGGTGACGATCCCGGCGATCATCAGCAGGTGCGTGTAGAGCGCCCACCGCACCAGCCGCGCGGGCCTGTGCTCGTTCAGCATCGGGATGACCGCGCCGGCCCGGGAGACGTAGATCTGCCACAGGATCGCCGTCTGGACGAAGGTCACCAGGAAGGCGATGACGCGCGGGGCGCTGAACTGGTCGCGACTGACCTCCAGGGTGGGTACCAGCACCAGGTCACCGAGCCCGACGATCATGATCTGTTGGAACCGCTCGCTGAGGTGGATGCCCCTGCGTTCGTAGGTGTTCTTCGGCAACCGGCCGTACCGAGGCACGGGGTGCCGGATCGCATACCCGAGATAGTCGATGAACAGCCCCAGCCCCCACAGGACGTATCGGGCCGTGCCGTGTACCAGGCCGCCGATGATCCATGCCGGAGCCGCCCCGGCGAACCAGAACAGGTACCGGCCGGCCCGCTGCCTCGCGGCCCCTCCGCGCAGGGCGCCGAGCAGGATCACCTGACGTCCATTGTGGATAGTAACGTAGACGCTGGCGAAGATGAGCGCCTGCGGGCCCACCGCCCCGGGCATGATGGCGGCCATCAGCACGGTGCCGACCATGCTGAGGACCAGCGCCGCCTGCACCGGTATCCGATCCGGATCGAAAACGTCGGTCATCATCGCGGTGACGCACCAGATCCACCAGACGGCCAGCAACGGCAGCACCGTTCCGATCACGCCGGTCACGGTGACGTTGCTGGCCAGATGCCTGGACATCTGGGCGAGCGCGGCGACGATCGCCAGATCGAAGAACAGTTCCTGGAGGCTCGCCCGCGCGGCCTCACCGCGTTTCCGGATGATGCTGGGAGCCTGGTCGGTCATCGGCCGACCGCCCCGCACCGGGCCGCGCCGTCGCCGCTGGCATTGGCACTGCCGCTGGCATTGGCACTGCCGGTGGCGTTGCCGCTTCCGGTGGCGTTGCCATTGGCACTGCCGTCGGCAATGGCATTGCCGGCGGCGTTGGTGTTGGCGGCGGCGTTGGTGTTGGTGTTGGTGTTGCCGCCAGCGTTCGTGTTGGCGGCGGCGTTGGTGCGGGCGGCGGCCTCCGGGAGCGCGGGGGAACCGGTGGCGGCGGAGCCGGGAAGCCGCGTCGGGGCTCGGCCGTGTCGCCGGCGGCCTCCGCTTCGGCGGCCCTGTTCGCGCATCACCTCACCGGCCCGGCCTCACCCTCTCTCCAGCCAGATCAGCGTATCGGAACCGAAGTCCTCTCCCCGGTGATTGCATCCTTTGCCGTTGACGGGCACCCAGGCCCCGCACCGCCCGTACCGGGTCCGCCTCACCGGATCGGCGGCTGCCGCCGGTACTGTGAGGCCCGGAGGCGGGAGGCGGAGATGGAACAGCGCTACGGCGTCGCTATCGTCGGGCCCGGTGGGATCGGTGGCCTCGTCGGCGGGGTTCTGGCCCGGGCCGGACACCCGGTGACCTTCGTGGCCAGGCCGGAGAGCGCGGCACGGCTCAACTCGGACGGGCTGAGCGTGCGCAGTGCGGTGTTCGGCGACTTCCACGTGGCGGTGAGGGCCGTGACGCGGTTGGATGAACGAGTCGACGTGTGCGTGCTGACGGTCAAGGCGACGAGCCTGCGACAGGCCCTGGCCGGCGTGCCGCTCTCCGCGCTGGCCGATGGCCTGGTGCTGCCACTGCTCAACGGTGTCGAGCACCTGGCCGGCCTGCGTGACCGCTTTCCCCCCGCCCAGGTCGTCGCCGGTGCGATCCGGGTGGAGTCGACCCGGGTCGGGCCCGGGCGCATCGAGCACACCAGTCCGTTCTGCCGGATCGACGTCGGCAGCGAGACGGCGCCGCGCGAGCGCGTCGAGGCACTGGCCGCCCAGCTGAGCCGGGCCGGCCTGGATACCAGGGTTCGCGACGACGAGGCCAACCTGCTCTGGGACAAGCTCGCGTTCCTGGCGCCGATGGCGCTGCTCACCACGCACGATGGCGCACCGGCCGGCGTGGTCCGCACCCGGCGCCGGGCCGACCTGGAGGCGGTGATCGGCGAGGTCGCCGCCGTCGCCCGGTCCGCCGGGGCGCAGGCCGATCCGGTCGCCATCCTGGCCATGGTCGACGCCGTACCGGAGGGCATGAAGTCCTCGATGCAGCGCGACGCGGAGGCGGGCCGGCCGATCGAACTGGACGCGATCGGCGGCGTCGTGCTGCGCACGGCGAGGCGCCACGGCGTCGAGGCGCCGGTGACCGCGCGGCTGGTCGAAGATCTTCGGGTCCGTGCGGACCAACCGCCCATACCCCAACAGAGTCGGGCGAATCGCATCGAACGATAGGGCGCCTCCGGCGGCTCGCCGCGCGGCCCGGCCGCCGGATACGCTGGCCGAGCACTGTTTTGACGGGAAGCCGAGCACGGGAGCACGGGAGCACGGATGAGCGAGCCCGACGTGGTTGATGACGACTGGGACGACATCGAGGACGACGGGGTGCTCGACGCCTCGGACACGCTCGACGACGACGCGGCCGACGACCCGCTGGACGTCGGCATCGAGCCCGCCGACCGGTGGTCGGGCGCCAACCGGTTCGGCACCACGCTGGCCGAGCAGCGGGCCGGCGAGTCGCTGGACCAGTTGCTGGCCGAGGAGGAGCCGGACACCGACCTCGGCGGCTACAACGACGAGGACGAGGACGAGCTGATCCGCCGGGGCGACGAAGAGGAGCCGCGGGCCGGGCGTCTGGTCGCACCCGACGAGGGGTTCGGCCTGGACGACGAGCCCGACGCGGTGGGCTACGACGCCGGGATCTCCGGCGGCGGTGCCAGCGCCGAGGAGGCCGCCATCCATCTGGTGGACGACCCCGACGGCCAGGGAGACGGCCCGCTGCGGTAGCGGGGCCCAGCCGAACAGTCCGGTCGAGCCGCCGGCGTCAAGCGCGCCGGGCGGCTCGGCCAGGGCGGGATCAGGCCGCCCGCTGGGCCACCGTGCGGTGCTGACCCAGCAGCTGGTGGGTCAGCTTCCACAGCTGCTCCACCGCGCTGTCGGTCTCCACCAGGGGCGCCGGGCTCGCCGGGAGCAGCCCCTCGTAGTACGCGCCGTTGACAACCTCGACATCCGGCCAGCTCAGCCGCGCCAGGACGGCGGCGGCCTCGTCGATCGGGCCGCCGACCCGGCTGTAGATGGGCAGCAGGTCGGTCTTCACGATGCCGGGGTGCACGCTCAACGCGGTCACATCGTCCTGGTTCCAGGCATACGCGCGGGCGAACATGGTGAGCGTGAGCTTCGACTGCGTGTAAGCGGCCATCGGCACGTAGAACCGGATGCGCTGCGGGTCCGACCAGTTGATGTTCCCGGTGCGGTGCAGGCCCGAGGAGACCGCCACCATCCGGCCCTGCGCGGCGGCCAGCCGCGGGGTCAGCAGTCGCGTCAGCAGGCACGGCGCGAGGTAGTTGACCTGGAAGGTCAGCTCGTTGCCGTCGACGGTCACGATCCGACGCTTCGGCCCCACCAGGCCCGCGTTGTTGACCAGCACGTCGAGGTAGTCAAACTTGGCGGACACCTCACGCGCCAGGGCCGCGACGTCGGCGAGCCGGCTGAAGTCCGCGGCGATGGGGTAGATCTGTGCGGGATCGGCGCCGTCTGCCACCAGCCGCGCGGCGGCCTGCGCGACGCTGCCGGAGTCCGGGCCGTGCAGGATGACCATCGCGCCGGCGTCCAGCAGGTTCCGGGCGGTCGCGTACCCGATGCCGCTCGTGGCGCCCGTGACGAGGATGGTGGGTGGGACAAATTCAGACATGGTTTCTTCCAAGGGGAGTGATGCCGTGCCGTCCGGGCCCGGGGATTGATGCGAGGCGAACGGGTCGGTCCGGCGCGACCGCGGCGGCGACGGACCCGGATGAGTCCTGGACCCGGCAGTGCCGGGGATCCGGCACTGCCGGGTATCCGGCCGGCGAGGGGGTCGGGTCGGCCGGAGTCTTGGTCAGGCGCGCTATGCCGGGCCGGGCGACCGGTCGCGATGCTCTGAATGCGCGACCACCGGCATGCCCCACGGCACGACCTGCCGCTCCACGGTGGCGGACGACGGCTGAACACTCCTGGTCACGATCACGATTAAAGACCCGTACCGGCGGCAGCGTCCAGTTCCCCACGCAGTCTTGACGTATTTACAACGGCAGTGACCCGCCTTACCCGCGACCGCAAGCGATGCCCGCTAAAACCACAGGGATTTGACGGCCCCGCGCCTTGCCGTTCGCGCCAGAATCCCTATTCACTGGACGGGGATGCAGCGTATGCGTGCGCGCGCACCTTTGTTGTACGCACCTTGTTCGTAGGGAGTCCGACGATGTCCTTCCCGACCGCGTTGCCGGCACCCGGCGACGGCTGCGCCGGTCCGGTGGACGGTGGTTGGACCCTCGAAGACAGCGAGCCACTGGTCGAGGTCTCGATAGCGATCCACGCCGGGCCGGCCGCCATGCACCGGGCCCGCGCCCTGGCCGACTGGCTGTCGTCGATCGCGGCGGAGGCTGGCTACGAAACCCGCACGGGCCGATCGCGCGCTCACGCCGGCACCGCACCCATCCGCACCGGCGGGGTCGGCGCCTGGACGGGCGTCGCCGGCACGCTCACCAGCGTGGACGGGCGCCGCCTCGATCCCGGATCCACGCCACCCGAACTGATCCTGAGCCCCGACCGGCGCACCGCGTCGCTGGACGGGCTCGCCATCGCGCTCACCCGACGCGAGTTCGACCTGCTGGTGTTCCTTGCCCGCCATCCGCATCAGGTCTTCTCCCGGACGCAGTTGCTGGAACGGGTGTGGCTGTGCGACACCGGTTGCGGGGAGCGCACGATCGACGTTCACGTCCGCCGGCTACGCCAGAAGCTCGCCGGACGCGGCCCGGCCATCACCACCATCCGTGGCGTCGGGTACCGGTTGGACGGCCCCGACCGGCTGGGCCTGCGGCACGGCTGAGCGGCGGCACCGCGCCAAGGCGCGGCACGGCCGAGGCGTAGCGGCACGGTCAAGGCGTAGCGGCAGGGCTGAGAGTTGGCCGGCCGAGAGTTGGCCGGCCGAGGGTTGGCCCGGTGCGGGCCGTGCGCTACCGGGCTGCCGCCGGCGGTTCACCGTTACGGGCCTACCCACTGCAACGCGATGGTGGTCCACGCGCCCAGGTGGATGCGGTCACCCGCACCGACCGGCACCAGCGCGTCGACCGGAATCGGGGTGGGCGCGTCGTTCACCGTGGTGCCCGTCGCCGAACCCGGGTCCATCAGCGCCCAGCCGCCGGCGGGAAGGGCCAGCAGCAGGGCATGCAGCCGGGAGACTCCAGGATCCGACGGCGACCCGCCCAGGTCGATCTCGGGCCGGTGGCTACGGCTCTTGCCGCGCCGGCCAATCCAGGCCCGGTCGCCGTCGAGGGCGAAGTAGCGCGGCGTCCAGTCGCGAGGGAACGGCACCCTGGGTGCCTCCAGGTCGCCCGTGGCGGTAACGGTCTCGTAGTAGTCCGGGTCGGACTGCGCCACCGCCACCCAGCCCAGACCGGTGAGACCGGCGCGGGGGTGCGGTGCGGTGGGTTTGCCGGAGAGCAGATCGTGGTCGCAGCCCGGACAGGACCGTCCAGTGCAGGGCCTGCCGCATACGGGGCACGGCACGCTCACCCGATCCGCTTCCTGGGACCGGGACAACCGTTCGTCGGGCAATGCCTGACCCACAAAGCCGAACCGGGACTCAGACATCAGTGTCACAGCTACCGATTCTGCCTCGTGGCGCGACGGGCGCCGAGTTCGCTGACGAAAAAACCATGCCGCTCCCCCAGATCCTGACATCTTTCTCACGCCCGCCCGGCCTGCGCGGGTGCGATTCGTCCGAGATTTCGGGCGCTAAAGCCGCCATTCCGGCGGACCGGCCGGCAGTGCCCGGAACGGACGGCTCGCGCGCGGGACCACCGTCCGGCCGGACAGGTCTGGTTGTTTGCGCAGGTGCGCCAGTGGTTTCGGGTCCCTCGCGCCACCGAGTTTGGCACTAGGCCGGGCGAAACACATCGATTACTATCGCTGCAATCTACGGGACCGCCCGCGTCGACCACACGACGGCGGGGCGGGCGGCGTGCCCGCGATGCCCCCCGTAAACCGGTTGGAGGCCAACACATGCCCCGGAAACCCCTCTCGATCGTCGCCGTCGGCGCCCTGGCCGCGCTGGCGGCCAGCGTGCTCGGCGCCTCACCCGCCCACGCCTCACCCGCCCACACCGCACCCGCTCAGGCCGCACCCGCTCAGGCCGCGGCGTGCACACCGGCACAGCTGATCGGCAACCCCGGCTTCGAGTCCGGCTCCACACCGTGGACCGCGTCCTCCGGTGTGATCGGCACGTTCAGCGGCGAGAGCCCGCACGGCGGCACCAGGTTCGCGTGGCTCGACGGGTACGGCTCGGCGCGCAGCGACACGCTGTCGCAGTCGGTGACGCTGCCGGCGGACTGCACCACCGCCACCCTCACCTACTGGCTGCACATCGACACGGCGGAGACGACCACCACCACCGCGTTCGACACGCTCACCGTGGCGCTGGGCACCACGACGCTGGCCACCTACTCCAACCTCAACAAGGCCGCCGGCTACCAGCAGCGCACCGTGGACGTGTCCGGGTTCGCCGGGCAGACGGTCACGCTCAAGTACACCGGCACCGAGGATTCCGGGCTGCAGACCAGCTTCGTCCTCGACGACATCGCGCTGTCCGTGTCCGGAGGCACGGCAAGCCAGAACCCGGCGGTCACCAATCCGGGGTCGCAGACCTCCACCGTGGGTACGGCGGCGAGCCTGCAGATCGTCGCCACCGACCCGCAGGGCGAATCGCTGCACTACTCCGCCACCGGGCTGCCGGCCGGCCTGTCCATCAACGGCACGACCGGACTGATCAGCGGTACGCCGACCACCGCCGGGGCGGCCAACGTCACGGTCACCGCCACCGACCCCGGCGGTCACACCGGCACGGCGACCTTCGGCTGGACGGTGAACCAGGCCGGGGCGGACGCCACCCGTACGCCCGGCAACGCCTCCTACACGCTCAGCCTGACCAGCAACGCCTCCGGCGGCACCTGGACCGGCCACGAGAGCATCAGCTTCGCCAACCTGTCCGCGAGCCCGCTGCCCGAGGTGTACCTGCGGCTGTGGGACAACTACCACGGCACCTGCCCGAGCAACCAGCCGATCCAGATCAGCGGCGTGACCGGGGGCAGCCTGGGCGCGCTCGAGGTCAACTGCACCGCGGTCAAGGTCACGCTGCCGGCACCGCTGGCGCACAACCAGTCCGGCTCCATCGGGTTCACCGTGTCCATCGCCGTACCGGCCGGCAGCGACCGGTTCGGCAGCGACGGTGCGTACAACTTCATCGGCAACGCGATCCCGGTGTTGGCCGTGCGCGACGGGGCCGGCTGGCACCTGAGCCCGTACACCAACAACGGCGAATCGTTCTACCAACTGGCCAGCAACTACTCCGTGACGCTCGACCACCCGACCTCGGTGCTGACCCCCACCACCGGTACCGCGACCGAGGCCCCGGGCGCGTCGGGGCGCACCATCACCACCGCGACCGCCACCAACGTGCGCGAGTTCGCCTGGTGCGCCGGCCCGTTCGTCAAGACGACGACCACCACGTCCAGCGGCGTGGTGTTCAACACGTGGCGCACCTCCAGCATCAGCGCGTCGACCGCGGCGAGCATGCAGAGCACCGGTGCCGCCGCGATGGTCGGCCACGCGAGCCGGTTCGGTGCCTATCCGTACGGCGAGATAGACCTGATTCTGCACAACAACTTCTGGTTCGGCGGCATGGAGTACCCGGGACTGGTGCTGTCTCAACCGTCGGCCACCCCGGTCATCCACGAGCTGGGGCACCAGTGGTTCTACGGGATCGTCGGCGACGACGAGTACACCATGCCGTGGCTGGATGAGGGCTTCACCGACTACGCCACCGACCTGCAGCAGGGCATCACCGGCACCAACTGCTGGAACAGCGTCAGCTTCTCCAGTGGCGAGAACATCACCAACTCGATGGCGTGGTGGGACGCGCACGCCTCGCGCTACTCGACGGTGGTCTACACGTACGGCAAGTGCGCGCTGCACGACCTGCAGCGGCTCATTGGTAATACCGCGATGTCCACATTGTTGTTGAACTACGCGGCCAGCCACTGGTATGGCATCTCCACGGTCGCCGACTTCAAGGCGGCGGCCCAGGCCGCCACGTCGATCAACCTGACCTCGTTCTGGTCGACCCACCACATCGTCGGCTAGGCAGTGGGTCGCCCGCCGTGCCGAAACTGGCGCGGCGGGCGGCTCCCACGGCGCCGCCGGCATCGCTACGCTGCCGCTGGCGCCCACCCCTCAGGCGCGGGGCTGGCGCTCTCGCGTCCGGCGCGGCTTGGCGCTCTCGCCCGAGCCGCCGGGCTGGCGCCCGCGCCCGCGGCGCAGGGCTGGTGCTCGCGCCCGCGGCGCAGGGCTGGCGTTCGCGCCCGCGGCGCAGGGCTGGTGCTCGCGCCCGCGGCGCAGGGCTGGCGTTCGCGCCCGCGGCGCGGCGAGGCAGGATGGAGGCATGCGCCTGGTATCCATGCTGCCGTCCGCGACCGAGATCGTCTATGCCCTCGGGCTCGGTGACAACCTCGTCGGGGTGACGTTCGAGTGCGACGAGCCGCCGTCGGCCAGGACGGACAAGACCGTCGTGGTCGGCGGTAGGGACACCCGGGGAATGAGCCCGGGCGAGATCGACGCGTACGTCAAGGAACAGCTCGCGGCCGGTACCGACCTGTACACGTTGCACGCCAACGCCCTCGCCGGACTGGACCCGGAGCTGATCCTGACCCAGGACCTGTGCCGGGTCTGCGCGCTGCCCTCCGACCACGTCTCCAGCGCGCTGGACTACCTCGGGTGCCGCGCCGATGTGCTGTCCCTCGACCCGTACACGCTGGACGAGGTGCTCGACACCATTATCGCCGTCGGCGACCGCACGGGCGTACCGGATCGGGCCGAGGCGCTGGTCGCCGGGCTGAGGGCCCGGCTCGCCGCGGTGGCCGGGGCCGTCGAGGGGCGCCCCAGGCCCCGGGTGGCGGTGGTGGAGTGGGTCGACCCGCCGTTCACCGCCGGGCACTGGGTGCCCGACCTGGTACGGGCCGCCGGCGGCGAGCCGGTGGTCGCGCGCCCCGGCGCCCGTTCGGTGCAGACCACCTGGGAGGAGTTCACCGGCGCCGCGCCGGACGTGGTGCTCGTCACCCCGTGCGGCTTCCACCTCGACGGCGCGGTGAGTCAGGCGCAGGCGGTCGTGCCGAGGTTCCCCGGCGCGCAGGTGTGGGCGCTGGACGCGGACGGGATCGTCGTACGCCCCGGTCCGCGCCTCGTGGACGGCGTGGCGGCGATCGCCGCTGTCCTGCACCCCGGCGCCGTACCGGACGCACCCACCGCCGCGGTCGCCCGGGTCGCGTGATCCTCGATACCCCGACGATGTCCCGTATATGACTTTGCGAACGGCATGTGCGCCTCGGCCGGTAAGTTGATTCCCGGGCTTGGGCTGGGAGGGGCCGGTGCAGGGTATTGGCCTGCTCGGGCCGGTCGACGTTTTGCTGGGGGGCCAGGCGTCGGTCGGCGGGAGGGCTCCGGGGGATCGGTCGGGTCCGGCCGGGCGGGATGACCGCACGGCCGGGCCCGATCAACAATTCCGGCTAGACCGGCGGCCGAAGCCCCGATCGCCCGGCGTCTCCGTGCGGGCGCACGGATCGGGTCACAGTCCGCCGCCGGCGTCCCACAGGCGCTCCGCGTTGCCGGTCATGAAGTCGGCGGTGGCGACCGCGCGGGCGTCGGACAGCGAGGCGATGTAGTCGATCAGCCCGCGGCCCATGGCACGGCGGCGCTGGGCGGCCGGGTCGGTGTCGGGCAGCAGGTCCGGCCAGGTCTGCGCGATCCGGTGGTAGCCGGCGGTGGCCAGGTCGATGAACTCGAGCAGGCGGCGCGGGGCCCGTGGCGCGTCGGCCGGATCGGCGAGCCAGGCGTCGAAGCCGTCAACCAGGCGGGTGAGGATGCGGGCCTGACCGCGCTGGTACAGCGTGAGGTCGGGTCGCTGGAGCACGAAGCGCTGGTGGACGAACTTGAGGATGGCCACCTCGTGCCATGCCTGCGGCAGCAGGCTGACGTAACCGGAGCGCGGGTTGGGGTCGAGGGTGACCGTGACGGCGTCCTGCAGGCGGGCCAGCCACTGGCCGGTGAAGCTGCCGAGGGCGCGCTCCGCGGCCCGCGAGCCGTCGTACGGCACGGCCAGCAACCCGTCGATGAGGTCGGTGAGTACGTGGTCGACGGCGGCGCGGAACGCGTCATCGTCGGCGATCCAGGGGTCCTTGGCGTCGATGCGGCGGCGCAGCGCCTCCAGCGACTGGCCGGGGACATCCGGGGTGAGCGTGTCGGGGTCCTCCCGGGCCAGCCGGGCGGAGTTGGCCAGCCACTGGCGGAACTCCGTGGCGACCGTGGCGTACTGCAGCACACCGGCTCGGTGGAAGTCGTCAAGGTCGTGCAGCGAGTAGGCGATGTCGTCGGCGACGTCCATGACCGAGCACTCGACGGTCTGTCGCAGCGGCGGCAGCCACGGATAGGCGGCGCGGGCGTCGACCATCTCCGCGGCGTCCAGGAAATAGGCGGAGAACTTGGTGGAACCGGGGTCGCGGCCGTTGTCGCCGGCGCCGCGGGGCGGGTGCGCGAGTTCGGACGGGTGCGGTTGCGGGAACCCGATCCGGCACCACGGGTACTTCAGCACGGCGGCGCGCACGGCCGCGGTGAGGTTCAGCCCGCCGGCCGGGTGGAGCGCGTCGAGCGTGGTGAGGATGCGGAAGGTCTGCGCGTTGCCGTCGAAGCCGTCCGCGAGTCCGTAGCGCTGACGGGCGATGCGGTCCAGTACGGACTCGCCGAGGTGTCCGAACGGTGGGTGGCCGAGGTCGTGGGCCGACGCCGCCGCCTGCACCACCACCGGGTCGCAGCCACCGAGCCGGTCGAGCAGGGCGCGCCGGGGGTCACCCGGCCGGGTGATGGCGGTGGCGATGGCCCGGGCCACCGAGGTCACCTTGATGGTGTGCGTGAGCCGGTTGTGCACACCCTGCCCGGCGCCGTTCTGGGAGATCACCTGCGTGACCGCGGTCAGCCGCGAGTAGTACGGCGAGAACCGGAGGCGCTCCAGGTCGTCCCGGAACGCCTCGTCGGCGCCCAGGGCCCGCTCGGTCGTCTCGCCGCCGCCGTCCGCGCCCCGACCCGGTGCCGCCGGGCGGGCGGGGTGGTGCTGCCGGGCGGTGCGCGGCTCGGTCGACGTCGATGCGGGTACCGTCATCGCCGCCCCCACCCGTTGGGGCCCGCCGCGCCACCGGTCGTTGTGTGCCCGCGGCTCCCGTTCGTCACCGCTGCCCCGGAATATCCACCGGCGTGCCTGCGCGATCTTGTCACGTCAGAACTCTAACCTCGACCCCGATCCACCGCCGGGCAAGGTCCGCGACAGAGGCGTGCGACGGCGGCCACGGCCGAAAGCGGTTGCGGGCAGGGAACGAGGCACGCGACACTCCCGGGGTGCCGATGCATCCCGACCAGTTGCCGGTGCCGGTGGAGGCGGTGCGCGCGCTGGTCGACGCGCAGTTCCCCGAGTGGCGGGGACTGCCCGTCCGGGGCGTCGACTCGCAGGGGACCGTCAACGCCATCTTCCGCGTCGGCGACCGTCTCGCGGCCCGGTTCCCGCTGCGCGGCGGCGACGTCGAGGCGACGAGGCGGCGGCTTGCGGCCGAGGCGGACGCGGCCCGTGAGCTGGCGGGCCGGACGCGGTTCCCCACCCCCGAACCGGTCGCGCTGGGCGGGCCCGGGGCGGGGTACCCGCTCCCCTGGTCCGTGCAGACCTGGCTGCCCGGTGTGGTGGCCACCGACGACGATCCGGGCACCTCGTTGGCCTTCGCCCACGACCTGGCCGAGTTCGTCGCCGGCGTGCGCGCCCTGGACACGCGCGGCCGGACATTCCGCGGCAGTGGGCGCGGCGGCGAGTTGCGGTCCCACGACGCGTGGGTGGCGACCTGCCTCGACCGCAGCGAGGGATTGCTGGACGTCGCCCAACTGCGCCGGCTCTGGGCCGTCATGCGCGACCTGCCGCGCCGCGCGGCCGACGTGATGGCCCACGGCGACCTCATCCCCGGCAACGTGCTGGTGTCCGGCGGCCGCCTGGCCGGAGTGCTCGACGTCGGCGACCTCGGCCCGGCCGACCCGGCGCTGGACCTGGTGAGCGCCTGGCACCTGCTCGAGGCCGGGCCGCGCCGGGCGCTGCGCGACAACCTCGGCTGCGACGACCTCGAATGGCAGCGCGGAAAGGCGTGGGCGTTCGTGCAGGCGATCGGCGCGGTCTGGTACTACGTCGAGACCAACCCGGCGATGAGCCGGATGGGGCGGCGCACCCTGGCACGCATCCTGGCGGACCAGTCGCCGGCCTGAATCGGCGCTCGCTCGAGGGAACGCGCAGGCGAGGGCCGGGGCGGTGAGTTTCGCCGGTTTTCTTCGCCCGGCACAGGCAACCGGCGAGACCCTTACGTCCGTCCTCTAGAGGGGGCGGTGAATATCGACCGCTCCCTTCGCCCGACGGATTCTCCCGGAGAGGAGCCCGCGTTGCCTCGACAACGCCGTCGTTTGTTCGCCGCCGTGCTCGTGCCGCTGGCGGTCGCCGCCGCCAGCGGTATCGCACCACCGGCCGGTGCCGCACCACCGTCCGGTACCACGACAGCGACCGGTACCACGACACCCGCGCGCCCAGCAGTGACGCCGCTGCCGGCCGGCAAGACCTACACCGTCACGCTGCTGACCGGCGACGTGGTCACGGTGCGCACCGCCGCCAGCGGCTGCCCCCAGGTCACCGTCGCGCCGGCCGAACCGGGCCGGGTGGTCAGCCGCAGTTGCGGGCCGGATGGGCACGTGCGGGTGATACCGGCGGACGCCGCCGGGCTGATCGGTAAGACCCTTGACCCGCGGCTGTTCGACGTGACCACGCTGATCCAGCAGGGGTACGACGACGCGCACATGGCGAGCCTGCCGGTCATCGTGCAGCAGGCGTCCGGCCAGGCGGCCGCGCCGCTCGCGACGTCGCTCGGGGAGCGTCGCGCGCTGCCCAGCATCCGCGCCACCGCCGGCCGGGAGCCCAAGCGCTCCCCTGCGACGCGCACCGGGTCAGGCGCATCCCCCTCGGCCGCGTCCTCTTCGGCGGCGGGCGGATCGGTCTCGGCTGGCTCGGCCGCGTCCCGGTCGACGCTGTCGGCGCGGTTGGCCGGCGCCAGCCACGTGTGGCTCGACGAACGGGTGCGCGCCAGCGGGATGACCGGTGCGTGGACCTCCCCGGCGACGCCGCCGGCGTCCACCAAGCCGACTGCGCCGGTCGCCGCCACTCCGGTCGCAGCGGCGTCTCTCAGGCCGGCCGCCACGGCCACCGGCCCAAAGGCGCCAAGCTCGCCGGTGGCCGCCGATCTGACCCAGGTCGGCGCGCCGAAGGCGTGGCAGGCCGGGTACACCGGGCGCGGGCAGACGGTCGCCGTCCTGGACACGGGGATTGACGCCACTCACCCCGACCTGACCGGCAAGGTGGTCGCCAGCGAGGACTTCACCGGCTCCGGAGACACCGTGGACCGGATGGGCCACGGTACCCACGTCGCGGCGACCATCGCCGGTAGCGGGGCGGCCTCCGGCGGTCTGCACCGGGGCGTGGCGCCCGACGCCAGCCTGGTCATCGGCAAGGTGCTCGACGACACCGGATTCGGCACCGACTCCGGCATCATCGCCGGCATGCAGTGGGCCGCACCGCTGGCCTCGGTGGTGAGCATGAGCCTCGGCGGCGACTACAGCGACGGCACCGACCCGCTGTCGCAGGCGCTGGACGCGCTGAGCGCCCAGTACGGCACCCTGTTCGTGGTCGCGGCGGGCAACGACGGGCTGTACGGCGACGGCACCATCGAGACGCCCGGCTCCGCCGCCGCCGCGCTGACCGTCGGCGCCGTGGACGGCACGGACACCCTGGCCGACTTCTCCAGCCTCGGCCCGGACACCGGCAGCGAGGCCCCGAAGCCGGACATCATGGCGCCGGGCGTCGACATCGTGTCGGCCCGGGCCGCCGGCACGTCGATCGGCACTCTCATCGATGCCAACTACACGGCCGACTCGGGTACCTCGATGGCCACCCCGCACGTCGCCGGCGCCGCCGCGCTGCTGCACCAGGAGCACCCGGACTGGTCGGCGGACCAACTCAAGGCGGCCCTGATGGACACCGCCGCACCGGTGCACGGGGGCGACCTGTACGGCCACGGTGCCGGCCGGGTCGACATCGGCGCGGCGATCGGCACCCCGATGGTCGGCGCGGCGACGGTGAATCTGGGTACCCTGAGCTACCCGCAGACCGGGACCGCGTCCGCCCGAGTGACCTGGGCCAACCACGGGTCCCGTGCCGCCACCCTGAAGCTCGGCCTGACCGTCACCGACCGGACCGGCAAGGCCGCACCGAGCGGCGCGGTCGCCCTGTCCACCGGGTCGGTACCGGTGCCGGCCGGCGGGCACGCGTCCGCCACGGTCAGCCTCGACGAGGCCAGGCTGGCCGACCGGCCGGGGCTCTACGAGGGCGTGCTGACGGCCCGCGACGGCGCCACGGTGCTGCACACGCCCGTGGCGTTCTTTGTCGAGCCGCCGAGCTACGACCTGACCATCACGACGACCGCTCTGCCCGGCACGCCGGACGGGGCGCTCGCCAGCGACGCGCTGGTGATCAACCTGGACGAGCCGTCCCTGTTCACCAACTCCGTCTACACCTCGGGCGAGCCCGAGACGCTGCGGGTACCGGCGGGCGACTACAGCGTGATCGGCGATGTCTGGGACACGTCGGCGTCCCGGGACGCGCTGGCCGGCGCCTCCGAGGTGCGGGTGTCCGGCCCGACCACGGTGGCGCTCGACGGCGCTCGCGCCAAGCAGGTGACGGCCACCATCGCGGGCGTGGCGACCCAGCCGCAGGAGGTGGGCATCGCCGCCGTGCAGTACGGCCGCACCGGACCGGGGTTCTGGACCGAGCCGGGGGCGTGGGGAACCGCCGCGGCCAGCCCCCCGGTGTTCAGCACCGCGCTGTCCGCTGTCGACGTGGGCACCCTGCACACGTACGAGGTGTTCGGGCTGCGGGCGCCGGGCACCGGGCCGAGTCCGTTCCTCTACGACGTGGCACGTGACCTCAACGGTACCGTCCCGGCCGATCCGTCCTATGTGCTCAGTGCGGCGGAACGGGCCCGGATGGCCCGCATCGACCTGACCGTTCACCGGCCCAACATTCCGGACAGCGGCGTGAGCCACCAGCGGTACCTGGAGGCGGCGCCGGACGGTGTGCTCATCGGTCAGGACGGCACCGACGACGTGCCGGCGAGCCGGGTGGACTACGTCACGCCCGGGTGGCCCACGGTGGACGAGGCGTATCTGACGGGTACCTCACCGGCGGCGGCGGCGAGTCTGCTGACGGAGACGGGCAGGATCACCTACCGGCCGGGAGTCCGGGCCTCCGTCGACCTGTTCGGCCAGCCGCTGCACCCGGACTGGTACGACAGCACCGATCCCGCCCCGACGAGCGAATGCGTGACTTCGGCGCCCAGCCGCACCCGCGGCAACCTGCACGTGGAGTTGCAGTCGCTGACCGATTCGCACGAACGATTCAACTGTATGTCCTCGTTCTGGCCGGTTCCGGCGTCGGACGCGCCGACGCTGAGCCTGTCGCGCGACGGGCAGCGGCTCGGCTCGGTCAACGGCTTCCTGGGCGACTTCACGGTGCCGGCAGCGGCAGGCAGCTATGCCCTCACGCTCAACGAAGACGCCAGCTCGCTGATGCCGGTCTCGACCCGGTCCACCACGACGTGGACATTCCGGTCCGCCGGGCCGTCGGGCGACGGCTCGATTCCGTTGCCGCTGCTGTCCGTGGACTATGGCCTGCCGATGGACGCGAATAACCATCCGACCGGCAGCCAGGCCACGTTCAGCGTATCGCAGGCGAGTGGACTGTCCACACAGGACATTACCGGCATGAGCGTGTGGACCTCTACCGACGACGGCACGACGTGGCAGCCGGCCACGGTCCACCGGGCCGCGGCGGCCCGGTTCGCGGTGACCCTGCCGGCGGCCTCGTCGGGGCAGGCGGTGTCGCTGCGCGTCTCGGCGACGGGTAGCGCGGGTAGCGGGATCGACCAGACCATCATCCGGGCGTACATCGCGTCCTGATCCCAGGACCCCGCCGGCCGACGGGCACCGGAATCAGATCCCAGTGCCCGCCGGCCGGTACCGTCCCGTGGCCGCCGTGGCCTCGCACCGCCGTGGCCTCGCACCGCCGTGGCCTCGCACCGCCGTGGCCTCGCACCGCCGTGGCCTCGCACCGCCGTGGCCTCGCACCGCCGTGGCCTCGCACCGCCGTGGCCTCGCGCCGCCGTGGTCGAAGGATGGGTCAGCGTGCCCAGGCCACCAGCTCGCGCAGCAGCTGAACGCAGGTGGCGTAGAGCACGACCGCCGCGCCGAGGCCGGGCAGCGCCGTCCACAGGGTCGGCGTCGAGGTCAGCGGGGCGAGCACGAGCGTCGCGAGGCCGAGGACGCACAGGGCGGCACCGCTCAGCCAGTAGATCCGCACGGCGAACAGCCGCGCGAGCGGGAAGAAATGGATTCCCACGCCGATGGTGATCACCGCCGGGATCGCATTCGGGTGGCCGGTGGCGCCGAGTATCGCCGCGATGACCCCGAGCCCGGCGAACTCGACGGCGACGATCCAGCCGAACCGGCGCTCCACGGCGCGGTCGCGATCCGGCCGCGCCGGCCCGGATACGTCCCCGCCGCCGGAGGCGCCTTCGGCGCCGTCGGGCCGCTGGGTGGCCGTGCTGCCCACGGCGGCCGCCCGCCGGTAGCGGCGCCAGCCGAACGAGGCCAGCGACACGGAGACGAGCGCGGCGGCCACCACCACGGCGACCTGTGGCGCGCCGCCCAGCAGATCGGAGCTGCCCCATCCCGTCCAGGCCAGCCCGAAGAACCCCAGTACGGTCAGGCCGGACGCCCGCCCGCGAACCTCCGCGAGCGACCAGGCACTGCCCCCCGATCCGGCACCGGCCCGTTCGCCGCCGACCTGGCCGACGATGCTCGTCATGACACTTTCTCCTAACCGTCGTTTCTGGGAGCGTGCGATGGTGCGGTGCCGATCAGCGACTGGAGCGCGGCGACGTAGCGGTCGAAGGCCGACCGGCCGTCCGGCGTGAGGGCCACGAAGGTGACCGGGGTGCGCCGCTGGTGCGTCTTGACTATCTCGACGTACCCGGCGTCCTCCAGCTTGCGCAGGTGGATGGAGAGGTTGCCGGCCGTCATCTCGAGCAGCTGGCGCAGCCTGGGGAAGGTGACCCGCTCGTCCGGCCCGAGCGCGGCGAGCGCGACCGTGACCCGCAGCCGGGCCTGCGCGTGAATGACGGGGTCGAGCTCCGGGGGGCTGTCCCGCTCCGGGGCGCTGTCCCCTGTGGACGCGGTCACCGGCGCGCCCGCCGGGGACGCACCCATCCGGTATAGACGGCCAGCGCGGCGAATCCGCCGCCACCGGCGAACGCCAGCACCAGGAAGTTGCCCGGCACCCCGGCGACCACCGCGACCGCCGCGCAGACCATCGTCCACACGCCGACCGCGTAGAGCGCGGGATCCCGGAACAGCGTGCCGCCGGTCAGGTGCAACACGCCGGCGAGCAGCAGCGACGAGCCGGACCACAGCAGCGTCACGTCCGGGCCGGACAGTCCCCGATGGGTCAGCGCGACATTGAGCACGGTCAGGCAGACGTAGCCGAGCGTCCAACTCCAGCCGTACATGGCGGCCGAGGTCCGCGAGGGGCCGGCGATGCCGCTGCCCACCCGCATGCCGTACGCGAAGGAGGCCACCTCCGCGGCCACCAGCAGCGCGGCGGCCACGGCCGGGCCGAGCCACCCCGGGATCAGCCGATCCGGCCCGTACGCCAGGAAGGCGCAGCCGAAGCCCACGAACCAGGCGACCGCCCACATGGCGTTGACGATCGCCGGGTTGAACCGCACCAGCCGGCCCACCCGACGGCCCTCGGCCTGGATCACCGCCAGCGAACCGATCGCCGACAGCGGAGCGTCGCCCTCCGGAGCGTCGCCCTCTGGTCCGTCGTCCACGCCGATCACCTCCCCGTCAACGTCACCAACTGGTTTGTATCATAAACTCGTTAGCGACCACAACTCGTCGCCCGCGGGCTACGCCACGCGATCTCGGCCAGGGCAGGCACGAGCACCGAGCGCCCGTCCCGGCGACCGGTGATCCGTCACGCCGGCCAAGGCCCAACGACCCCAGCCCTACCCTGTGGAGCGTGAGCCCGGCAGCGAGGACCTCCGTGAGCGCGGCCAAGGAGTTTCGCGCTGACGGCCAGGTCGACACCGCACCCACGGTTCGCCAGCATCGCCACGGCGCCCAATGGCTGTGGGCCTAGTCAATGGATTAGGAAGCGGCCGGCCGTGGATCGAGGCGGGCCTCGCCGTTCAGCCGAGCCCGAGGTGCCTGGCCAGGACGGCTACCTGGCCGGCGAACCGGTCGAGGAATTCGGGCGAGCGCGGGTCGACGCCGCAGGTGCCCTCGATGATGTGCGGCAGCGTGGTGGGCGCCATGGTCATCGCCATCAGCATGACGACCAGGCAGGCCGGATCGAGATCGGCGGGCAGTTCACCGGCCTCTTGCCGTTTGTCGCGGCGGTTGCGGCTTACCAGGCAATCATGCTGCCGCGTGGCTTCGCGGCCATCGACAACTCGCGGCGCCTGGCGGCTCAGATGTTCGCGGCGACCTGACCAGCCGCTGGTCAGCCCGTCCCTGGTCAGGGTGCACGACGCCCGAAGGCCCGCTCTGGTGCTCGACAACATTACGGTTGAGGATGCGGCAACCCCTCAGAAGGAGTGTTCGACCATGATCCTCCCGAAGGTTCGGGACCCTCGCTTCGTCACGCTTCGCCGCGGTGGGAGCCTCACCGATTCGGATCATCGTCTCCTCGCTCTCTGGGCGGCCTCCTGCGCGGACCACGTCCTTGCCCTGTTCGAGTCGGTTCAGCCTGAGGACCCACGACCGCGTGAAGCGATCGAGCACGTCCGCGCCTGGGCGGGTGGTGAGGTCAAGATGATGCGGGCTCGCGCGGCGGGCGGCCACGCGATGGGCGCGGCCAGAGACCTGCGTGGGGCGGCTCGACATGCTGCCTACGCTGCCGGCCAGGCGGGGGTCGTCGCCCACGTCGCCGCGCACGAACTGGGTGCGGCCGCCTACGCGATCAAGGCCGTACGTGCTGCCGCGCCGGCGGGCGAGGGCGATGCCGCCGGACGGATCGAGTGCCGATGGCAGCGTGACCAACTCCCGGAGGCGATTCGCGAGCTGGTACTTGATGACCAACGGTTGCGGAACGACATCTGCTGGTCGGTGTTTGACTGCTGAGCGACGATGCGGGGCGTTCTACGGTCGGGGTGCGTAGCGCACCTTTGGGAAAGGCCAGTCGGCGGAGAGCCATCCGGACACGGCCTCGTACAGTGACTTGTCCAGGTCGGCCCGATCGACGCGCGTCCAAGAACGCGCCTCCACAATCGTGTCGTCGTCTCGCGCCAGGTAGATGTAGACGCAGCCAATCACCTCGTTGCCCGGCACCTCGATCACTGAGTATGTGAAGCCGGATCGCTGTGTGAAATCGTCTGCGTGTCTGCGCAGGTCAGCGAGGTTGCGCTCCATGGGCATCCCGGCTATCGGCGGCCAACCCCCGCCCTCAAAACCCGGCGTCGACCGGATGTGCTCGATGCTGCTCGTCCATGCCGCGTGATCTCGCTCATTGTGCTGCGGGCCAAGAGGCTCCAGGCGAAATCGCTTGGCCACCAGCTCACGGGGAACGGCGAAGTCATCAGGGACCAGCGTAGACCGGGACACCTCAGTAACCTATCGCCGAGCCCCGAGCGTCCTCAACTGCCGCCGCCAACGTGGCGCCCAGGGTCGCGATAGCGGACCCATCCAGTGTCCCGTCGTTCCGATGAGCGAGCATGTTCTGCCCAGGGCTTCGAGTACCGTGATCAGATTTTGATCCAGCCGCGGCCAAGGGCCAGGCGGCCACTGGCGGATTCGGCTCGCGCATCGCCCACCCATCGCCGGAGCGTGGCCGTGGTGTGCTCAACGGACTGTCCGGTGGTGTCGACGACCGTCACGGCCCATCGTGGGTCACCACTCGTCCAGGCGTTCCACCGACCCCATTCCATCTGCTCCCAAGCGCCGGTAGTAAGCGCCTCCGGCTGATGCCCAGGGTCGGCGGCGTGGCCGCGATGCCACCTCGCCCACCCGATGAACGACCGCTTGGCATCGCGATCCCACCGACCGGGGTCCCGGTGCTCGAGCCGGCGCCATCGTACGTCGTCCGCGACGTCCAGCAGACACGCCGCGATGCCGTCAAGGTGTATCGCCGACGGGCTTGCCAGTACCTCTCCCAGGGGCGACTGCCCGGTCAGCAGTACGTCCAGACCCCTGTCCTGGTAGTCCAGGACCCGTCGCAGCCAGGTCTCCGTGCCGCGTTGACGCCAACGGGTGTCGGCCGTGCTGGGTACGCCGATCTCGTCGAAGTCGTGCACGATCAGGTGATCCAGATCGGCGCACGCCCGGGCCGCGGTCGTCTTCCCGGAACAACTGGAGCCGGCGATGGTGAACAGCATGGGGCCCACTCTGCCGGGGAACGCAGCGGCGCACGAGCCATTTGCGGCCCGCCGTCCATCGGTTGGATCGGGCCGGGCTGGACGGTCAGGCGCCGCTTCCGCGCCTGCGCAGCCGCAGCAGCGCCCGGATGCCGAGCACGCCGACGATCGTGCCGAACGCCACGGAGACCACGATGAGGAACGCGTGGATCCACAGGAACCCGGTCGGGGTGCCGTGCCCCACCACCCGCGTGGACCAGGCGCGCGGATCGTCCCAGATGGCCAGGGAGAACCGGGGCCAGATCACCCAGTTCCACACCCCGACCGCGAGCAGGAACAGCGCCCAGCCGCGGGTCAGCGCCAGACCGCGCCGCGGCCCGTCCGGCGACCCGGCGCGGGAGCCCGGCACGTCCGCGCCCGGCACGTCCGCGCCCGTGGGGCCCGCGCCCAGAGCGCCCGCCGGCGCGTCTCCGGCGAGCGCGGAGCCTGGGCCGCGACCCGAGGGGTCGGCGGTGACATCGTCCTGCGGCACGAGCACCAATCTACCGCCGCCCGCCAGGTCAGCCGGCAGCGGCCGGGCCGGCCGGCAGCGGCGGAGGTCAGCGGGCGCCGTCCAGGTCGGCCGGCAGCGACGGAGGTCAGCCGGCAGCGGCGGAGGTCAGCCGGCGCCGTCCGGGTCAGCGGGCGCCGTCCAGGTCGGCCGGCAGCGACGGAGGTCAGCCGGCGCCGTCCGGGTCAGCGGGCGGTGGCCAGGCCGCGCAGGGCGCGGGCGCTGGGGGAACCGGGATCGGCGGTGACGAAGACCACCTGCTGATCGTCCTCCGGAATGGTGAGCACGTCGCAGTTGACGCGCACCGGTCCCAACCGCGGATTGGTGATGGTCTTGACCCGGTGGCCGGGGGCGCGCACCGGATTGGTGTCCCAGATCGCGGTGAACTCGTCGCTGCCGGCGCGCAGTTGCGCCAGGAGGCGGGTGAGGGGCTCGTCGCCGGGGTAACGGGCGACGGCGGCGCGCAGCCGGGCCACCACGATCTCCCCGAACTCCCCGGCGCTGGAGTTCTCGTCGTAACCGGAGTTCCCGTCGCCGAGGGCGCCCAGAAACCGGCGGCGGGCCAGGTTGGGCTCCCGCGCCAGGTCGCCCAGCAGGGCGTCGGCGAGCGGGTTGAAGGCGATGACGTTGTAGCTGGCGTCGGTCACCACGGCGGCCGTTTCCGGGAGGCGGTGCAGCAGATCGACCACGTACGGGCGGACCTGGCGCACCGGGCCGCCGGGCGGGGTCGGGTTCGCGCCGGCCAGCCGGAACAGGTGGCTCCGCTCGGCCGGCGACAGCCGCAGTGCGTCGGTGAGGGCGTCCAGGATCCGGGGCGACGGGCGGGGGCCGCGGGCCTGTTCGAGCCGGGCGTAGTACTCGACGGACATATGGGCCAGCCGAGCCACCTCCTCGCGGCGCAGGCCGGGCGTGCGGCGACCCGGGCCCGCGGGCAGCCCGACTTCGGCGGGGCTCCTGCGCTCCCGCCGATCGCGCAGGAACCGGGCCAACTCCTGTCTGGCCACGGGCGACACCCCTTCCTGGTACCGTTTGTGCCTGGATCGACCGGTACGACGGCGGCAAAGTCGATGACATGAACAATTCCACGGCACTGGTCACCGGCGCCAACAAGGGCATCGGAGAACACATCGCCCGGCAGCTGGCCGCCGCCGGGCTCACCGTCTACGTCGGCTCCCGCGATCCCGAGCGGGGCCGGCGCGTGGTCGAAGAGATCGGCGGCAACGCCCGGCTGCTGATCCTCGACGTCACCGACGCCAAGAGTATCGCGGAGGCGGCTCGCCGGATCGAGACGCTGGACGTCCTGGTCAACAACGCCGGGATCGGCACCGAGCTGGCCCCGGCCAGCGGAACCGACCTCGACAGCTTCCGCCGTACCTATGAGACGAACGTGTTCGGGGTCGTCGCGGTCACCAACGCGCTCCTGCCCGCGCTGCGCCGCTCTCCCGGGCCCCGGATCGTGAACGTCTCCAGCGGAACGGGGTCGCTGGGCTGGAGCGACGGCCAGCGGCCAGAGATTTCCGGCCCCGCCGCCGCGGGCAGCGGCGCCGCGTACCGGTCGTCGAAGGCGGCGTTGAACGCCCTGACGGTCTTCTACGCCCAGGAGCTCGCCGCCGACGGTTTCAAGGTCAACGCCCTCGCCCCCGGGCTGCGCCGCACCGACCTGAACCCGCGCGCCGCGGCCAGCGGCGGGGACCCGGCGGAGGCCGCGGCCGGCGCCGTCCGGCTGGCGCTGCTGCCCGACGACGGCCCGACCGGCCAGTTCCTGTCCTGGGACGGCGCCACCGTGCCGTGGTGACGCCCCGGCCCGCGACGCCGGACCGGTAACCCGGTCCGGCGTCGCGGGTTTCCTCCGGCGGCTCCGGGGTCGCGCACGGCGGCGGGTCGGATCAGGCCGGGTCGCGCACGGCGGCCGGGGCGGGGTCAGGACGGGTCGAGCGAGCTGAACTGGATGCCGGCGAGCCGCCACCCCTCGGGCAGTTCGATCCACGTCTGGCTCAGCCGGACCGTGAGCGTCATCTCCTCGCCACGCCACGACGCCCGGCCGTGCCGGACGCCGCGCACGATCGCGGCCCGGTCGTACCGGCGCACGTCCAGCTCCGAGGTGTCCAGCGACAGGTAGGTGAAGTCGCCGTGCGTGTCGAGCCACCGCCGCTTGTCGAGCAGGAAACCGCGGTCGCCGATGGACATGAAGTCGTCGGTGAGTAAATCCTTGAGGCGGTCCGTGTCGCCGCGCAGCTCGGCGTCGTCAAAGTCTCGCACGAGGGCGAGGAGTTCGGTGGTCACGTGACGATCCCGTCGGGTGAGGGTCTGTCTGACCGTCACATTGTGACGAGCCCTCCCCCGGCCCCCGGCGGTGGGCGTGCGCGCCGCCGGTTCGGGTGCCCGCTCGAAGCGGCGGGCACCCGAAGCCGCCGATCACGTCCGGTACGGCGGGGTCCGCGCGACGCGGCGCCACGGCACCGCATCGGCGGCGTGGGTCAGCTCCACGGCGCGGCGACCAGCCAGCTCGTGTCGTCTGCCCACAGGTTGGTGGAGTCCCAGACGTTCGAGCCACCGTTGCTGGCGAGGTACACGGTGTAGCTGTAGTGGCGGAGGTACCTGTTCGTATAGTTCACCGACTGCAACGAGTATCCCTGACCGCTGTTGCCGGGTGTCGGGCAGAAGGTCGCGTCCTGGGCGAACAGCGAACTGCCATCGTTGGCCTGCAGGTGGAGCTGGAAGTTCTGGTGCCTCAGGTAGCTGCCGGACGCGTTGGCCGACTCGAACGAGACGCAGGAACTGTTGGCCAGGCCGGCCCTGACCACCCAGGTGGCGTCCGCCTTGTTCGTGGCCGAACTACTCGAGGTCACCGCGGCGATGACGACGTTGCTGTCCGACGCGTCGTGCTGGATGTAGTCGCCGGTGCAGCACGAGGTGGTGGCTTGCAGGGAGATCCGGGCTCCCGGGGTGAAGGGGGTGCTGCCGCCGCCACCGGTGGACGTCGTGTACCCGGCGGCGACAATGTTGGCCTGTACCGAGTTCTCGGTGGCGTCCGACGGGTAGCCGGAGGTCATCACTCCCTCGTAGAAGGTGCCGGCGGAGCCCTTGCTGTTGTCGCCGCCGATCCCGAGGATGATCGCCCCCTCCTTG
>NZ_BAABJQ010000036.1:0-83672 GCF_039543385.1 Rugosimonospora acidiphila | reverse complement strand
TGCGTGTCCTCCCGCGCCTGCGCCGCCGGCGCGCACGTCACCGGCGGCACGGGCGCGGGGACCCGTTCGCGGCCGTGCGGCGGTCGGGGGTGGCCGCTCCGGGCCGCGCCGCCGGGCGCGGTGAGGGCGCCGAACTCCGCCGCGCGGGTGAGCCTCCCCGAGGGGTGGCGGCATCGCGCGGGGTCGAGGCGCTGTGCGGGGTCGAGGCGCGGTGCGGGGGCGGCGCGGACGTCGGGGCGCAGGCGGCGGGCTCGGCGTGGTCGCGCCCGGCGGCGCCCAGGGCGCACGCGAACACCACGACCACCACCACTGCGAGGGCCACCCAGCCCGCCGCGGTACGCCGGGCGGTACGCGCCTCCCGCTCGAACTGCGCGACCGCCTGCCGGGCCTGATCCCGGTCCGCCCGGCCGCGCCTGGCCACCGCGTAGGCGGACCCCGCGGGCACTCCGAGGAGCAGCCCGAGAATGAGCCCGACCATTGCCGTCGCTGGCGACACGCGGGGAGTCTGGGCGCCGGCCACATTCACGGGCTGTCACTCACGCGACTCACGCGAGGCATTCGAGCCGCTCGACCCGCAGCCGGCACCGCGAATACGAGCGGCCATCGAATGTACGGCTCAGCCCAGGTCAGCTGTGTGGACGTCGGCCCGGCCGCGGCCGGGTCCGTGACGGGCCGCCGGCCGCCGGGGTCGGTGAGGAGGTTACCGGCCCCGGCGGCGCGACGAGCCCGCGATCAGTGGGCGAACGCCTGGAACTCGGCGACGCGTACCTGCGCCGCCGCCGGGCTGCCCGTCGTGCAGTCGGTCGTGGTGTTCGGGTCGTTGTCCTGCTCACCGGCGTACAGCGGACCGCCGGTGCACTGGCTCGCCAACACCTTCAGCCGCAGGTGCGTGGCCTTGGTCGGCTTGATGTCGAACGACCTCAGGTTCAGCTCCGGCGCGGTCGGCCGGAACGCCGCCGCCGGGAACGCGTCCGGCGCGCTGCGGTACACCTGGTGGTAGCCCGCGTCCGTGGAGCAGTCGGACCGGGTGTCGTCGCAGGCGAGGATCGCGAACGAACGCAGCGCGGAGAACCGGTTCTGGGTGGCCGGGTCCACGTCGCCGGCGGCCGGCGGGCGCAGCAGCGCGCTGACGTTGACCCGCTTGATCGTCTGCGGGCGCTTGCCGGCCAGCGCCACCGTGATCTGCTTACCGGCCACGCCGTCCAGCGACGCCCAGTCCGTCGCCTCGGTGTCGTCGACGACCTTGTCGAGGTTGACCCCGTCACCGGAGACGATCGCCCCCGACGCGCTGGATGCCAGGTTGCGGTCCAGATCCAGCTTGAGGTCCTGGCTCCTGCCGTGGAAGGACTGCTTGAACTTCTCCGTGCCGAAGCCGGGTGCCGTGACGGTGAGGTCGAAGGACGTGTCCGGCACGATCTGGAACGTGTCCGGGATCGGCGTGGCCGGGTCGGTGTCCGCCACCGGTACGGCCCGCGCCTCGTAGTCGCCCACGTACAGCCGCACCGGCGCCTTGGCGGCGTCGCCCCTGGGCTTCAGGGTGACCGTGACGTTCTTGGCGTACGGGGAGGCGAAGCTGGGCGTCGGGTCCGTGTCGTTCGGGCCCGACACGGCGTCGGCGCCCATGCCGGAGGTCGCGAACGCACCCCAGATCAGCGCCTGGTCGGCACCGTGGAACCGGGCCTGGTCGGCGGCCAGCATGTTGTCTCGCATGTCGAGCATGCTGAACTGCCCGTCCGCCTCCAGCAGGAACGAGTCGAACATGAGCTGGATCCAGCGCCGGTTGCCGGGGCAGGCCGTCACCGGGATCGTGCCCTGGGCGCACTTGAGCTGGGTGGCGGCGTTCCCGCTGCCGTACCGCTTGACGAACGCGTCGCGGACCCGCAGGTTGGTCGCGACCCAGATCTCGCCGTCCGCGTGCACCTCGGGACCGGTCAGGTCGAAGCCGATGTCCGAGTAGTTCAGCGGGCTGCGGCTGCCGTCGTAGTCGCGGATGCCGGTGACGTTGTTGCCGGTCACGTACGCCCCCTCCACGAAGGGGGTGTTGCCCGGCGCGCGCAGGCCGTTCTCGGCCAGGTACTCCACCGCCGTCAGGTCGCCCCAGGCCTCGCCCATGGCACCGCCCTGCGAGGAGCTGATGCCGGTGTCCGGGCCGGCGATCATCCGGTTCGTGATGGCGTGGGTGTACTCGTGCCCGATCACCGTCATGTCGTAGTCGCCGTCGACGCACGGCGGGTACGCCGAGCCGGCCTGCGGCTGCCACAGGAACATGTTGCTGGTCGGCGGCGATCCGTCGGGCCCCGTGGACTGGTTGGCGTTGTTGCGGCTACCGGTCAGCGCGGCCGACTGCGCCCGGCCCTGCTCGGCGTCCCCACCCGCGCCGGCCCCGCTGAGGTTGACCATCTGCAGGTTCCAGGTCGCATCCGTGAAGCCCAGGTGGTAGGCGAAGTCGTGCATCCGGTTGTGCATCGCGAACAGGTTCGCCGCGGCCGCGTCGGCGTCGTTGCGCTGGGCCGAGGTGAACCCGGCCGGGTCGCACTTGGCCTTCTGCCACTGGTCGGTGAACGGGTAGGTGTAGTCGCGCGTCGGGCTCGGCGTGGCGTTGACCGCGGTACTCGCGCCGGACCAGCGCACCACGTCGTTGGAGGAGTTGCCGGTCGTGGTCAGGGTCGGGGCACCGGTGGTCAGGTCGACGTCCCACGCCTGCCCGCTGGCCGGGTCGCTGACCGTCTTCACGCAGCCCGGCTGCCAGTTCAGGCACCAGTGCACGCGTGGATCGGTGCCGGTCGGGATCGTCCGCGGCGGGGTGGCCGGGAACACCGCCCAGGTGGGGTTGTCGGAGTCGAAGTCGACCAGGTCCTCGCGTACCAGCACGCCGCCGGTGCGCGCGTCGACGTACGTCGTGTAGGCGGTCGGCGCGTCGGTGTTCGTGGAGATCAGGCTCACCATGTACGCCGCCCGGGGTCCCTCGGCCGGCGTGGGTACCGCCACCTCCCGGACGTCGGGCGACTCGATCTGATCGGCGGTCAGGCCGGCGTCGCGCAGGGCGGCGTTCACGGCGTCCGAGGCGGACAGCGTGGCCGGCTGCGGCGCGCTGGTATCGCGGGACAGCGACGAGGTCACCCGGAGCACCGAGCCACCGGAGACCAGGATGGAGACCAGCCCGTCGTGGCCGGCCGGCAGGTCGCCGAAGCGCTGGCGCAACTGGACCACCGTGGCGTCGCCGATGGCCTGGACGAGCACCGTGTCCATGGTCGCGACGGTCGCCGCGTCGAAGCCGAACAGGTCATGATTCTGGGTCAGGTACTGGCGGGCCGCCGTTTCGGGGTCGGCGGCCAGCCCGGTCGCCAGGCTCGGCGACGGGCCCAGGGTGCGCGGGGTGCCCAGGGAGTTCCAGGGCACCGCCCCCAACCGGCTGGCCATCGATCGTTGTGCGGTGTCGGGCGCGGCGACGCCGGCCCGGTTGTCCTCATCTCGCGGCGCGCGGTCCTCGCCCATCAGGCCCGCGGCCGGCGCGGCCACCGGCCCCTTGGGCGGAGCGGCGTGCGCCGCCGGGGTGCCGGCGCCTGCCAGTCCGGCCGCCACCATCGCGGTCACGGCAAGGTACACCGTGCCGCGCCGCGATCTACGCCTTGCCATCCAGCCACGTCTGTACACGTGAGCCACCTCCTTGGGGCATCAACACGTTCTCGGGCGGAGCTGACCTGGGTACCGGGCCGGGCCGCCGGCCGACGAACGCGGCGGCGGCGAACGGGCGGAGCCGACCCGGTGACGGATGATCGAAAGATCGATATGGATGATTACGCCCGTGGTCTCTGTGAATAACAGACGACGCCGGGCAGCGCAAGGATCACGGTCCGGACAGGCGCCCGACGCGATACGTGCGCCGACCGGCGAAACGGCGGACCTTCGGCGGTTCACCGGGAAACATCCACAAACCACTATGGGTTGGGCGGATCTCCCCCGTGGCCGGGCTCCCGGGGTGACGTGGGCCACTCCCCCTAAGGCATCCTAGGAAGATAGGTTGTCCGGCTTGCGACGGAAGGGGAGCCCCGGCCGGTCGAGCGGAGCGGCCAGCCTGGCCGGGGCTTTCCGCCGGAGCTTTCCGCCGTCGTGATCAGCCGCCGTGATGATCGGCTGCCGCGACGATCAGGCGCCGGTGCGGTCCTGCGCCAGGCCGGTGCGCCCGTCGAGAAGCTCACGGGCCACGTCCAGGTGCCCGAGGTGCCGAGCGGTCTCCTCGATCAGGTGCAGCACCACCCAGCGCACGTCGCGGATGTGCCAGTCCGGCCAGCGCGAGAACAGCCGCCGTGGCGGCGCGTCCAGCGAGACCGCCTCGAGGACCGCGTTGGCGCGCGCGATCTCGTCGCGGTAGAGGCCGAGCACCTCCTCGGGGGTCGCCGCGGCGTCCACCCGCCACTCGGCGCGGTCGTCGTCGGCCGACTCCGGAAGCGCCACCGGCTGCCCACCGACGATGCCCCGCAACCACAGCCGCTCCTCCAGCGCGAGATGGTGCACCAGGTCCAGGCAACTCCAGCCGGACGGCAGGACCGGCCGGCGCAGGGCGGCGGCGGGCAGCCCGTCGAGGATGACCGGCACGCGGTCGCGCTGTGCGTCGAGAAATCGGAGCAGGATTCGCTTTTCCAGGTCCATCCGCAGACCCTTGCACGCGGCCCGCCTCGCCGTCTCCCCGCCTGGCGGAAAACCGCTGGCCGGGCCCGCCGATGACCGCTATTCGAGCCGCCGGGTCGGGAATTGGGTCCGCGATCCCGGAATCGACCGTGTGATTCACCCTCATCGGTGTCAGAAAGGCGACATTATTGGGGTTAGTGCAACCGTAACCAATTTCGGCAGTGCGATCTTCCCGCGTAAATTCGTCCGTGACGAGCGCTCCGACCGCGACCGACATGACAGCCGCGAGTAATCCTCCGGTAACGTTTAGTCGACCGAAGGCGATGGCTCTTGCGGGTCCCCGGCCCTATCGCGATGCGCCGACTATTCGTATTCAGTTTCAGCTAATTGTGTCGCGCGCGGCGATGGTCCGGGGCAGTAGAACGGCCTGGCGAACAAAGGGTGGCGCGTTGATCCGGATCCTGTTGGGGCAGCAAGGGACATTAGTGCGCGCTGCGCTCGCGAAACTCTTATCGGAAGAGGAAGACCTGCAGGTCGTCGCGGAGTTGGCCGACGCCGAGACGGTATTCAGCGCCGCGGCGCGGATGCGACCGGGCGTCGTCGTGCTCGACCACGCGCTGCCCGGCCCGCTGACGGTCAGCGAGATGTGCGCGAAGCTGTGCGAGTCGGTACCGGGCTGTGCGGTACTCGCGCTGCTGGACCGGCGTTCGAGCGCCACGATGCTGGAGATCCTCACCCGGCTGGTACCCCGGGTCGGCATCCTCACCGAGGAGGCAACACCCTCGGAGCTCATCGACGGCATCCGGCAGATCGCCCTCGGGCGGCCGGTACTCGACGCCAGGCTCACGGTCGTCGCCCTGACCTACGGCAACAGCCCGCTGACCCAGCGGGAACGCGACGTGCTGCGCCGGGCCGCCAACGGAATCCCGGTCAAGGAGATCGCCGCCGAGCTGTTCCTCAGCTCCGGCACCGTGCGCAACTACCTGTCCAGCAGCATCACCAAGACCGGGGCCCGCACGCGGATCGAGGCCATCCGCATCGCTCACGAGGCCGGCTGGATCTGAGCGGGCTGGACCTCGGCGGGCGCGGCGTCCGCGGACTCGATCTCCACCTGCGCGGACGCGGGCACGGGCATCGCGGCCCCGGCAGGCGCGGACGCGGTGGGCGCGGGCGCGGCAGGCTGGCGCGGGGCGGCGTTCGCGCCGACGCCGGAGTCCCAGTAGCCGAGCAGTTCCCGGTACAGCGGGCAGGCCGACAGCAGGGCCTCGTGGTCGCCCACCACCTGAGTCGCGCCGTCCAGCACCAGGATGCGGCGGGCCCGCAGCGCCGAGCTGATCCGGTGGGCGATCACGATGAGCGTGCCGCCCCGGGCGGCGAACGCCTCCTCCGCCCGGCGCTCCGCCGCCGGATCGAGGTGGCAGGTCGCCTCGTCCAGCACCGCGATCGGCGCCGGGGACAGGTACGCGCGCACCAGGCTGACCAGTTGCCGCTGGCCGGCCGACAGCTCGTCCGGAGCCAGCGGGGCGCCCAGCCCGCCGAGCGTGTCCACCAACTCCCGCGCGCCGATCACGTCGACGGCGGCCTCGATCCGCTCCGGTGGTGCGTCCGGGCACAGGTAGGTCAGGTTCTCCTGGACCGTGCCGGCGAACACGTACGCCTCCTGTGGGATCAGCACGCGCACGCCCGCCAGGCGCTGCCCGGACAACTCGCCGACCGGGGTACCGCCGAGCGTGACCGCCCCGCCGTCCGGCCGCAGCAGCCCGCACACGATCCCGGCCAGCGTGGACTTGCCGATCCCGCTGGGCCCGACGACGGCGAGGTGATCGCCCGCGGGCACGTCCAGATGCAGGTCGCGCAGGACCGGTTCGGCGTGCGGCCCGTACCCGTAGGTGATCCCCCGCAGCCGCACGTCGTACCCGTCGCCCGGCTCCCCCGCCGGCGACTGCTCGGCTGGTGGCGCCTCGGCCGGCGACTCGCGGCCCGGCGACTGCTCGGCCGGCGGCGCTTCCGCCCCAGTGGCGTCGAGGATGCGGTCCAGTACCACCACGAACCTCAGCCCGCTCCCGCTCAGGCTCTGCACCACCGTGCCCAGCGCGGGCTGCAGCCCGCTCAGCACGTACAGCAGCCCGCCCATGATCTGCCCGGCGGTCAGCCCCCGGCCGACCAGCCAGGGACCGGCGGCGAGCACGAGGATCAGCGGCAGCCACCCGCCCACCGCGTAGCACACCGTGCGCAGCGCCTGGACCCGGGCGATCGCGCGCTCGGCCGCCGCCTGTTCGGCGACCGGGGCCGCCACCAGGTCGGTCGCCTGCTGCTCGGCGCCGCAGGCGACCACGTCGCGGGTGCCGGCCAGCACCGCACCGGCGCGCTGCGCCAGCCGCTCGTCGGCCCGGACATAATCGCGCTGGCGGGCGGCGGCCAGGCCCAGGGTCAGCGAGAACGCGCCCACCCCGAGCAGGAACGGCGGCGCCACCAGCAGGAGGATCACCGGCGCCAGGGACAGCAGCCCGACCAGCGCGCCGACCACGATGATGGCGAAGCTGCGCAGCACCACGATCAGGCCGGCGTACGCGTCCCGGACGATCTCCACCTGGTGGGTCAGCCGGGCCACCGCGCCGTCGTCGGGCCGGCCGGCCGCGCCGCGGCGCAGCGCGCCACGCACGACCCGGCGGACCAGGTCGTCGCGGAACGGCTCGACGACCTCACCCAGCCGGCGGTACCCCTGCCGGGCGCCGAGCGCGCCGACGCCGGCCGCCACCAGCAGCACCGCCAGCCAGGCCAGCCCGACCAGCGGCCGGCCGGCCAGGAAACCGGCGTCGACCGCGTGCGCCACGGCCAGGCCGGAGACCGTGGCGGGTAGCGCCTCCGGAAGCGACCAGGCGGCGAGGGCGATCAGGGGCCGGCGGCGTAGCGAGGCCACGCCGAAGCGCAGCGCGCGCCTCACTGGAACACCGCTCGGTACCGCGGGTCGTCCCACAGCCGCTCGTGCGACCCGATCGCCCGCACCCGGCCGGAGTCGAGCCACACCACCAGATCGGCCCGGGCGGCCGTGGCCGGGCGGTGCGTGACGATCAGCCGGGTACGCCGGCCATGGTCCTCGGTGAGCGTCCGGCTGATCTGCATCTCGGTGACCATGTCCACGCTGGACGTCGCGTCGTCCAGGATCAGCAGCCGACCGGCCCGCCAGGACCGGGCCAGCCCGAGGCGCTGGTTCTCGCCACCGGACATCGGCGCCTCGGCCAGCGGGGTGTCGTAGCCGGCCGGCAACCGGCTGACGAAGTCGTGCGCGTGGGTGGCGCGGGCCGCCGCCCGTACCTCGGCCGGTTCGCTGCCTAGGCCCACGGCGTCGGCGATGCGCTCACCGACCAGTACCGGCCGCTCGAAGGCGCAGCTGACCGCCGCGCGCAGAGCGGCGTGGCTCAGCCGCACCAGCGGTACGCCGTCGAGCAGCACCGAGCCCGCATCCGGTTCCCGTAGCCGGGCGGCGAGCGCGACGAGTACCGACTTGCCGGCCCCGGAGCGGCCCACCACGGCCACCGCCGCGCCGCCCGGCACGGTGAGGTCGACGCCGTCCAGCAGCAGGGTGTCGCCGGCCCGGACGCTGACCTGCCGGAAGCGCACCGTGCCCGGCCCGTCGGGCAGGCTGGCGTTGCCGTACGGCACCGTCGGCAGCGCGAGCACCTCGGCGGCCCGGTGGTTGCCCGCCCGGGCCCGGGCGAGCTGGCCGAGCACCGAGGTCAGCGCGCCGAGGCCGGCGCCCATGGCCGCGTACCGGCTGGCCGCGAACAGGCCGCCCGCGCTGATTCGCCCGGTGGCCAGCGCCAGCCCGCCGGCGGTCAGCACCGCCACCTCGACCAGGGGCCCGATGATGCCGGCCTGCGCGCTGGCGCGGGACAGCACGCGCCAGGTCAGCGCGCCCTGCTCGCGCAGCTCCGGCAGCGGCTCCAGCACCCGCGCCGCCTCCCGGTCGACGGTGCCGGCCGCCGCGATGGTGCGCACCCCGGACAGCGACTCGGCCAGCCGCGCGGCCAGCCGGCCCTGAACCCGCTGGTAGCGGGTGAGCACGTCGGCTGTGTGCCGGGTGAAGGTCCGCAGCATCACCGCCACCAGCGCCAGCCCGGCCAGGAACGCCGCAGCCAGCCAGGGGTCGATGAGCGCGAGCAGCACCACGCTGCCGATCGGCGGCACGATCCCGGTGGCCACCGACAGCAGGCTGGGGCCGGCCAGCGCCGCGTCCGCGGCGTTCGAGGTCACCCGGGAGACCAGGTCCCCGGTGTCCAGCCCGGTGCGGGGGCCGACCGCGAGCAGGTGGCGGACCAGCCGCCGGCGCAGCCACGCGGTGGTGTCGGCGACGCACACCGCGCTCGCGTATGTCATGACGAGGTCGCAGCCGACGCTCAGCGCGATCAGGCCGGCGCACAGCCGCAGCCAACCGGCGGTGCCGGAGTGCGCGACGACGGCGTCAACGGCGCGGCCGAGAGCGGCCGGCAGGGCCAGGTCGCACGCCGTACCCGCGAGCGCGGTGCAGGCGATCAGCGGCAGCCAGGCGCCGCCCCGGCGGACCACCGCCCGAACCGCCGTCACCCCGCGCTCCCGTCCATGCGTGCCCGGAACATCCGCTCCCGAGCCGTGAGCACTGGGACCGTGAACGCTTTGCCGCGAACGCGGTCCCGGGCGGACATCGTCGGCCGCCCGGGACCGCTCTACCCGTGGTGATCTCAGATGCAGGTCACCAGGCTCAACGAGCTGGCCAGGCAGATCAGCAGGCTGGCGCTGCTGGCGTGCGCGCCACCGCCGCCACCGCCACCACCGCCGCCGTGGCCCTGCGGCGCGACCGGCTCCATGCCTTGCAGATCGAGAAGCGCCATGTGAATGGCTCCTTTCGTGGGACGTTTCCACCTACCCGCGCCCCGTTGGCGCGGGAGCTTGCGGACCGGGCCAGCCGGCACGGGGCAGCAACGGGAGGTGAACGGGCTGTCCGTGCAGGGCCGCGCCGGCGGCCAGGAGTACACCGGCGGTACCGGTGGCCAGGTCCATCGACAGGCGCAGCAGCTGGTCGCCGGGGAACGCGAGGCCGCCGGCGTAGGGCAGCGCGTGCCAGGACAACCGGTCGAGCTGGTCGTACACGTCCGGGTCGGTACCCGGCGCCGCGGCGCGCCCGGTCAGGTAGAGCAGGATGCCGGCCCGGCCGCCGAAGATCCCCGGCTGGACGTACAGCGGCGAGCGTGCCGCGCCGAGGATGGACCGGCTGGCCCGGTCGAACCTCTCGTCGAAGCGGCGGGCCAGGTACTCGCCCAGCGCGATGCCCACGCCCACGCTGCCGGCCGCCAGGTACGGCAGGGTCCGCCAACCCTCGTTGACCTCCAGCACGCCGTTGCCGCGTACCACGCACCGGCGCAGGTCCTGGCGCAGCGCGACGGCGGCCAGGTCGAGGTACGCGTCGTCGCCGGTGCGGTCGTACGTCCTGATCAGCAGCAGCGCCGGGCCGGACGAACCGCGCATCAGCCCCGCGTACGGGTGCGGGTGGCCGCTGGTGGTCAGCACCGACTCCTCGTCGCCGAGGCGCGCGGCGACCAGTTCGGCGGCCCGGGCGGCGGCCGAGCGCAGGGCCGCGTCGCCGGTGCGGTCGGCGAGGTGGGCCAGGTTGAGCCCGATGCCGGACAGCCCGCCGAACAGGTCCAGGCCCAGGCCCTGCCACCCGTCGCTGAGGCACATGTCCAGCGCGTCCAGTGCCTCCGCGCGGTACCCGAGGTGGTCCAGGGCGAACACGGCGCCGTGCAGGCCGTCGTACAGGCCCATCATGGTGCCCGGCGGCGGCTGCTTGACCTGTCGCAGCAGCCACTGCTCGTGCTCGGGGTGGCGGCCGGCCCCGGTGACGGACAGGCTGTACAGCACGCCCGCCGCGCCGTATGCCAGCCCCAGCCCGCCGAGGCGGAACCCCTCGATGTCGCCGGGGAACAGCCGGTCGCTGCGGTCGGGGGTCGCGCTGGCCAGGATGGCGCGGGCCAGCCGGGCCCGGATGCCCGGCCAGTCCCCCGCGTCCAACATCGGGTCCGGGCCGCCCGCCGGCGGGGCCTGCCCCGGCGCGACGGCGTTCGAGTGAGCCCCCGCCGGCCGTGGGCCGGCCTCCCCTGCCCCGGCGGCCCGCCCGACCGGGGTGTCCCCCGGCGTGGTGGCGGGCACGGACACGGGAACCACGGGACCGGCGGGGGAGTTCAGGGGTGGGACGGTTGGTGCGTCCGTGCGCGCGCCGGCGGGGACAGGCGCGCGCACGGACGCGGGCGCGGCGAGGTGGTCCTCCGGCGCGCCAGTCTGTGCGGGGATTGTCTGGGCGGGGATTGCCTGGGCGGGGATCGTCCGGGCGGGGGTTGCTGGGCCGGCCGCCACCCTGGCGGCGGCCGGTGGGACCTCGCCGGCCAGCCGGCGCAGCTCCGCGGCGGCGATCACCTCGACCGCGTGGGAGAGGAACTCGGCCGGGACCGGGAAGTGCCGGCCGATCACCTCGGCCAGGTGATCGGCCTTCGACCGGGCCAGCCACAGGATGGGGGTGATCGGCAGGAACAGCGAGAGCCGCAGGCAGGCCAGCGCGTATCGGTCGGCGTCGACGCCGGTCGTCCCGGCCGGGGCGGCGAAGCCCTGGTTGCCCAGCGCCGGCCGGGCGTCCTGTTCGACGAACGAGGCGACCTCGAAGTCGAGCAGCGCCACGGTCTCGTCCTCGCGGATCATGATGTTGAACGGGTGCAGGTCGCCGTAGACCACCCCGCGCTCGTGCATGTCCAGCACGGCGGCCTCGACCTGCCCGTACACGCCCAGCGCCCAGTCCACGTAGCCGGCGTACTCCTCGGGCCCGGCGCCCACGTCGACCATGGGGTAGCGCGGCACCAGCGCCTGGTGCAGCGGCCGGCCGTCGATGTACTCCATCGCCAGGAACCGGTGGTCGCCCAGGGTGAAGAAGTCGTACGCCCGGGGTACCGCCGGCACGCCGGCCAGGCGGGTGAGGACCTCGAACTCCCGGGCCGCCCGCGTCACGGCGTCCGTGCCGGTGCCGTCCAGGCCGGCGTACGGCCGGGCCTCCTTGAGGACGACCTGCTTGCCGTCCCGGGTGTCCCGGGCCAGGTACAGGCCGCCGCCGTTGGAGAAGTGCAGCACGCCTTCGATCTGGTACGGGATGTCCGACACCGTCACCGCGTTGCGGCCGGCCAGCGCCGACGCGAGGAAGTCGGGCAGGGACAGCCAGGGCGGCACGCGGAACACCGGGTCACGCCGGTCCGGCACGAGCGTGCCGGTGCCGTCGGCGATCGCGAGCACCACCTCGCCGGACTCGTCGACGCAGTGCCGCGGCGCGAACCCGCCGTAGCGCACGTGCAGCGGCCCGTCCTGCCAGCGCAGGTCGCTGAGGATGTAGGGCCCCGGCTCACCGTCCAGGATGGCGCCGAGTTCCCGCAGGATCCGCTCGCAGGACTGGTCGTCACGCGGGTAGATGGTGACCAGCTTGCCGCTGTACCCGCGCGGCGCGTACTTGGAACTGCGCAGCCACAGCGCGGACTCCGACCGCAGGAACTTGAACTCGATGCCCCGCGACACGCAGTAGTCCCAGGTGGTGTCGAGCACCCGGACGGCGTTGCCCAGGGTCGCGGAAACGTGAATCTTCCAGCCCTGCAGGGGCAACCGAGAGTCGGCCGGAGCGAATACCAGCCAGTCATTCTGCACCGCCCGCCGCCACCCTTCCGGCAGGGGCCGGTCGGCGGTGGGGAACAATTTCCTGGCGGAACCCTCCGAATGCAAGGCGTCGTAGAACAGCGGATGAGCCATACAGAACGCTTCGTATCGCTCGCTCAATCCCGTCAACCTCCAGCGCCCGGCCGATGTACGTACATCGTGGCCGGGGCGCGGACGCCGCCCCAGTGTGCGATGTCATCGTTGCGCGTGAGGAACGGACTGTTGCGCGACTGCGATAGTCACGTCCAGATCATGCGTTTCCCACGTCCGGTGCGGACCCGGCACCGCGCACCCCCCGGATGAGCACCGGTATCGCGACGAACAACGCGATGCCACGCGGCGCACCGGCGACCGTCGGGCTTGAGCCCGCGCCGGTAGCCGTCGCGGGCGATGCGCAGGTTCCGGAAGTTCGGGCTATCCGCGACTATCCGGGCGAAGCCCCCCAGCGGTCGGTGGGCGTGGCGCCGGCCACTGTGGCAGTACTCATCGCCGGCGGGTCGCTGGCCATGGCGCGGGTGCCCGGTCGGGCACACTGGACCGATGTCCCTGCTGTGGATGATGCGCTCGCCGCGCCGAAGACGGGTCACCGGGCTGCTGCTCGCGCTGCTGGTCAGCCCCGTGTGGGCCGCCGGCTCCGCGCCACCCGTCCACCGGCCCGCCCCGCCGCCGGTGCCGACCGGGGTGGTGGACGCGATCAGGGCCGGCCGACCCGTCGGGTACCCGGTCGGGGGCATCGACCTGTCCAGCCATGACCACCAGCACTTCACCGTGCAGTGGCCCACCGAGGTGGCGGCCGGCAGCCAGTTCGTGTACATCAAGGCCACCGAGGGCAGCACCTACCTGAACCCGTACTTCGTGGCCGATTACTCCGCCGCCCGGGACGCGGGCCGCTACGTCGGCGCGTACGTGTACGCCCGCCCGGACCACGGCGACCCCATCGGGCAGGCCGATTTCTTCCTGCGCCACGCGAAGTTCGCCCGCGACGCCACCACCCTGGTGCCGTTCATCGACCTGGAATGGCCCTATGCCGGCATTCGAACCGACCGGTGCTACAACCTCGACCCCACCCAGATGCGGGACTGGATCCACGCGTTCATCGGCCGGATCGAGGCGGGCATCGGCCGCAAGCCGATGATCTACACCAACACGTACTGGTGGGACCCGTGCACCGGCAACGATCCGTCGTTCGGCGCGTACCCGCTGGACCTGGCCGCGTACAACACGACGAGGGCGCCCACGCTGCCGGCCGGGTGGACGGCGCTGACCCTCTGGCAGTACGCGCCGGGCGATCCGAGCAAGCTCGACGACCACGACCGGGACGTGGTCAAGGGTGGCGCGGCCGGCCTGCGTGGCCTGGCCTGGCCCCCGGGAACCGCTGGTTAGCGCCACGGGTATCGATCGGCTAGCGTGCGCGCATGGGAATTCTGGACCGGTTCATCGGATCGCCACGGGACAGGTTCGCCAACGACACGCTGCGGATCGCGCGGCGCACGCCGGGTGTCCAGGACGCCCGGTACGACCGGGAAGCATTCGCGATCACGGTACGGCGCCCCGGCGGCCACGAGCCGATCTGGATCTATCTGTCCAATGTGTACAGTGAGTGCCAGGGTTCCGGGCGCGCCGAACGGAAGGAGCGCATCGACCGGCTCATCCGCATCCTCACCGAGCCGCAGGCGGACGAGGGCTGGGACTCGGTGCGCCCGAAGCTGCGCCCCGTACTGCGCCCGGCGACGTTCGGTCAGGCCGGCGTGACCGGGGTGGTACCGCCGATCTCCCGCTCGGCCCTGCCGCACCTGCGCGAACTCGTCGTCATCGACCACCCGGAGTCGATGGCCTATGTCGCACCCGCCCGGCTGGACGCGTGGGGGGTGAGCGCCGACGAGGTCTTCGACGCGGCGCACGCCAACCTCGAGCGGATCGCCCGCGCATCGCTGCGCCGCGACTGGCCGGACGATCCCAACACGTTGGTCCGGATGGTCGACACCGGCGATGCCTACTTCACCTCGCTGCTGCTGGCGCCCGGCTGGCTCGCCGAGGTGTCCGAGCGGATGGGCGCGCCGGTCGTGGCGTTCGTGCCGGACACCAATACCGTGCTGCTGCGCGGCGTGCCCGAGACCGGACTGAGTTCGCTGTACGAGCGGGCGGAGCGGGAGTACGGCGAGGCGGTGCGCGGGCTGTCCCCGGTCGGGTACGTGCCCGGCACCGGCGGCCGGGTGGTCCCGTACACGCCGCCCGCCGACCACCCCGATCACGCGGCCGCCCGGCGCAACCAGGTCCTGCTGGCCGCGACGGAGTACGGCGCGCAGACGAAGTGGCTCACCCAGCAGTACGAGCGGGCCGGGCTGGACGTGTTCGTCGCGCAACTGCTGGCCGTCGCGTGGCCGGACGAGGCGCCGTTCACCGTGGCCACCTGGACCGACGGCATCACGTCGCTGCTGCCCGAGGCGCAGTTCATCGTGTTCGTGCGAAATGACGTCGCGGGCCCCCGGATCCCGTGGCAGGCCGTCGCCGAACTGGTCGACTTGCGGCCGGAACCGCTACTGGTGCCGGCGCGGTACCGGGTGGGCCACTGGCCGCCGCCCGAGGTGATGGACGACCTGCGGGAGCGCGCGGCCGGGTAGGCCGGGCGCGGGGGCCCCGACCGGTCGGGGCCCCCGCACTTCGCGGACCAGAACTCGCGGATCAGAACTCGCGGATCAGAACTCGCGGATCAGAACAGGTGCGGGTTGATGGTCAGCGCCGGGGTGGCGTTGCGCGCGAGGGTGTGCGCCAGGGCCGGCCACCAGGCGCCGGCCGCCGGATCGACGATTCCGTACTCGGGGTCGACCGTGCCGCCGGGGACGCTCCGGTTGCACTGGCCGTCCGACTCGCCGATGGTCTTCACGTACAGGTACGCGTCGACCAGGGGCACGCCGGTGGCGGCGGTCGGGCGGGCACCGACGCCCCGGCCGGGCGGGTTGCACCAGACCTGCGGATCGCCGGCGTACTTGCCGGCGGGCGGCACCCAGTGGCCCTGCCCGTTGCGGCTGGTGTCCGCCACGAAGTGGGTCAGCTGTGAGGGCGGCGGGGTGCCGACGTTCTGCGCGTACCAGGCGTCGGTCCAGTGCCACGTGCTCGGATCGGTGGGCGACACGGCGTCGCCGGGCGCGCCGTCGTTGGGCGCCGCACCCGAGTAGTACTGGCTGGCGCAGTAGTCGGTGTGGCCGGCCGCCCAGGACGGCCCGAGGGTGGCGAACCAGATGCACTGCGAGATCCAGGTGCCGTACTCGTCGATCTGGTCGGTCGGTTCGAAGTTCGACACGTTGAGGAAGAAGCCCTGGGCCTGCGCCACGCCGGCCTGGATCAGCCGGGCCGCCATGTCGCCCACGGCGTGCCACTGGCTGTGCCCCGCGTCGAGGTACACGGAGGTGCCCGGCCGGGCCTCCAGCACGCCAACGGCGTACCGGATGTCGGCGATGCGGGCCGCGCTGATCGCGCCGGTCGGGTCGGTGGTCGGGCCGCAGTCCGACGGCAGGTTCGCCAGCGCGTCGGGCTCCAGGATCACCACCGCCTTACCGTTGCCCAGGCCACCAGCGAACGCCGAGATCCAGGCCTGGTAGTCGGCGTCGGACTGGGCGCCGCCCGCCGAGTACTGCGAGCAGTCGCGCAGCGGGATGTCGTACGCGACCAGTACCGGCACGGCGCGCTGGGCCGCCGCGTGCCGCACCAGCGTGCGTACCTGATCCTTGACCTGAGCCGGGGTGCCGGTGGTGAACCAGGCCGCCTCGGGCCAGGTGGCGAGCCGGGCCATCGCGGCGGCGTCGGGGAGGTCGCCGTGGGTCAGGTCGGTGATCGCCTGGTGGGCCGCCTCGCTGTCGGGGTCAACGTAGAACCTGGTTGTCGGGCCGAGGGTCCGGCCGCCCGCGGGCGAGCCGGCCCAGGCCGCGCCGGTCGCGCCGATCACCGCCGGGCCGGCCACCGCGGCACCGGTCAGCGCCGCGCCGAGGCAGGCCGCGAGGGCGGTCGCCAGCAGCCGGCTTCTCGGGCGTCGTGTCGGGGTACGCACATGGTCTCCTTCGTTCGAGCCGGCGGCGGGTGCCGGTCTCGGGTAGAGGGGGTATGGAAGCGCTCCCACCGCACAGCTTCGAAGACCGCGCCACGCGCTGTCAACATCCGGACGGTTTGAGCGTGCCGAGCGCGGCGCAACCCGCGGCGGGCATCGTGCGACCCCGTCGCCGGCGCCCGGTCGCGGTTACAGTGCAGGTGTTCGATATCGTCGGTCACCGCTCATTGGTCACCGGTCGAGGGAGAGGAGGACGCGCCATGGCCGCCGCAGCCCTTGCCGCACCGACGCTGAATGTCCTGTTGGTCGAAGACGACGACGCGGACGTCGCGCTGGTCGAGGAGTATTTCCTCGACCAGGCCCTGCCCGGCGACCTGCACCGGGTGCCCGACGGGATCGTCGCGCTGCAGTACCTGCGCCGCGAGAACGGCTTCCGGGCCGCTCCCCGACCCGACCTGATCCTGCTGGACCTGAACATGCCCCGGATGGATGGCCGGGAGTTGCTGCAGGTCATCAAGGCCCCCGATTCGCCGTGGAAGGCGATCCCGGTCATCGTGTTCACCACCTCCTCGGCCGCCGAGGACATCGCCCGCAGCTACGACGCGTACGCGAACGCCTTCGTCACCAAGGCGATCGACTACAACGACTTCCAGGGCGCCCTCGCCAAGATTCACGAGTTCTTCGGCACGGTCGCCTCGCTCGACCGCGGCAAGGGCGAGCAGCCGCGGGCCTGACCCCGCCCCGCCCCGGCCGGCCCCGCGGATTCCGCCCGACCGTCCGGTTCCCCGCGCGGCCGGCGCACCCGTTCCGGTGAATGTCCGCACGGGTCTGCCCCGCGCCCGGGACGGCCGGCGCGCCGACCGGCGACAATGTGCCCGGACGGGCAAAAACGCGCAGGCCGGCCGCCGCGGTGTCGAGCGGCTCGCTGGGAACGGGGTGCGATCGTGAGGCGGTCACGGCGATGAGCGAACGGCGTACCGCCCAGGTGGCGGCCGGAGCCGACACCGAGCCGGTGGCCCGGTTGGCCAACGACTTCGCGGCCGTCGGCCGGCAGGAGGCGGCCTCCCTGCGCGACGACACGCTGAGCACCCTGGCCGGCGCGGCCAGCGGAACCGCCCTGCTGGTCGCCGGGGGCGTGGCGGCGGCGCTGGCCGTGGCGATGGCGTCCACGTCCGTGCTGCGCACGCTGGAGACCAGGCTCTCGCCCCGATGGGCGGCGGCCGTGCTGAGCGCCGGCTACCTCGGCGTGGCCGCCGGTACCGTCACGGCCGGCGTGCGGGAACTGCGCGCGGCCGGCGGCGGGGCCGAGCGGCTGACCGACCAGGCCACCAGCCAACTGTCGCTGCTCGGGCACCGGTTCACCGGTCAACTGCGACGGGCGTACCGGCCCCGCGCCAACGCGTAGGCCGCGCGGCGGCGGACCGCACACCGGCCGGCCGCCGGAAGGGTGGGCGCGACATGCGCTATTCGGTCCGAGTGCCGGCCGCCGGGGTGGCGGCGGCGGCCGGCTTCGCCTGCTGGGTCATCGGCTCGTACGGGATGAACCGCCACGGGCCGTGGCACCCGGTCAACCTGATCGCGCACCTCGCCTGGCGCGGCGCACCCACCGGCAGCGGATTCAGCGCCCCGGCCACCGCTGTGGGCCTGGCGATCGTGCTCGCCGCCGGCATAGTGATGATCGTGCCGTTCGCCGCGCTGGCGTACGGCGCCGGCCTACCGGCACCGGCGACGGTGCTCGGCGCCGCCGTGTACACCAACGCGGCCTGGATCATCGGCGACTACATCGTCTGGCCGAAACTCGATTCGGTGGGGGCGCACGGCTTCTCGCCCGGGGTGGCGTGGCTGGGCCATATCGTTGCCGGGGTGGCGGCCGGAGTGGTCCTGGTCGCCCGGCCGGGCCTGCTGCGCCCCGCGGTCCGGCGGCTGGGCTCCGCGCCGACCCGACCGGGAGGCTGACATGCGCACCGAGTCATCGGTGTTCAACGTGGTGGCCGCCTTCCTGTACCTGTGCGCCGGCACGTACGCGTGGTGGACCGACAAGATCTCCAAGGTGGAGTGGGTCGGCACCGTGGAGCTGCTGCTGGCCGCGACGCTCGCCGCGCTGGTCGGCATGTACTTCGCGTTCGTGGCGCGGCGCATCGCGCCCCGACCGGAGGACCGCGACGCCGAGATGGCCGAGGGCGCCGGGGACATCGGCTTCTTCAGCCCGGCCAGCTACTGGCCGCTGGGCCTGGGCCTGGCGGTCGCGGTCAGCGCGATCGGCCTGGCCATGGAGCAGTGGTGGCTGTTCGTGGTCGGGGCGCTGGCCATCCTGCTGACCGCCGGCGGCCTGCTGTTCGAGTACTACCTGGTGAAGGAGCGAGGTCCGGTCGAGGACTAGGGCCGGGTCGCGGAGTGGGCCGCGGTCACGGCCGGCGGCCGTACCGGAGTTCGAACGCCGGCCGCTCCGAGTGGATGCGCGGAAGCTGGGTGAAGTTGCGCAGCGGCGGGGGGCACGTGGTGGCCCACTCCAGCCCGTTGCCGAAACCCCAGGGGTCGTCCACGGTGACCCGGTCGCCGAACCGGTAGGACTTCCACACGTTGTACAGGAACGGCAGGATCGACGCGCCGAGGATGAACGCGCCCACGGTCGAGACCGTGTTGAGCGTGGTGAACCCGTCGGTGGGCAGGTAGTTCGCGTACCGGCGCGGCATGCCCTTGGCACCGAGCCAGTGCTGCACCAGGAAGGTGCCGTGGAAGCCGATGAAGGTGAGCCAGAAATGCACGTGGCCCAGCCGGTCATCGAGCATCCGGCCGGTCATCTTGGGGAACCAGAAGTACACGCCGGCGTAGACCGCGAACACGATGGTGCCGAACAGCACGTAGTGGAAGTGGGCCACCACGAAGTACGTGTCGGTCACGTGCCAGTCCACCGGGGGCGAGGCCAGCAGCACCCCGGACAGGCCGCCGAGCAGGAACGTGGCCAGGAAGCCGAGGGCGAACATCATCGGCGTCTCGAAGGTCAGCTGCCCCTTCCACATGGTGCCTATCCAGTTGAAGAACTTGATGCCGGTGGGGATCGCGATCAGGTAGGAGAGAAACGAGAAGAACGGCAGCAGCACCTGCCCGGTGGAGAACATGTGGTGCGCCCACACCGTCATCGACAGCGAGGCGATGGCGATGGTAGCCGCGACCATGCCCTTGTAGCCGAACAGCGCCTTGCGGCTGAACACCGGGATGACCTCGGTGACGATGCCGAAGAAGGGCAGCGCCACGATGTAGACCTCCGGATGGCCGAAGAACCAGAACAGGTGCTGCCACAGGATCGGCCCGTTGACCTCCGCGTCGTAGATGTGCGCGCCCAGGATCCGGTCGGCGAGCAGGGCCAGCAGCGCGGCGGCCAGGACCGGGAAGGCCATCAGGACCATGATGGAGGTGATCAGGATGTTCCAGGTGAAGATCGGCATCCGGAACATCATCATCCCGGGTGCCCGCAGCGTGATGATCGTGGTGGTGATGTTGACCGCGGCGAGGATGGTGCCCAGGCCCGAGACGACCAGTCCGACGATCCAGAGGTTGGCGCCCGGGCCCGGCGTGTTCGCCACCTGCGACAGCGGCGTGTACCCGGTCCAGCCGAAGCCCGGCGCCCCCTCCGGTACCAGGAACGCGCCGACCACGATGACCCCACCGAACAGGTACAGCCAGTAGGCGAACGCGTTGAGCCGGGGGAAGGCCACGTCCGGCGCGCCGATCTGCAGCGGCACGATGTAGTTGGCGAACGCGAACAGGATCGGCGTGGCGAACAGCAGCAGCATGATCGTGCCGTGCTCGGTGAGCAGCTCGTTGTACTGCTCCAGCGACAGGTACTGCAGCCCCGGCCGGGCCAGTTCGCCGCGCATCAGCATGGCCATCGCACCGCCGACGATGAAGAACCCGAAGGCGGTGGTCAGGTACAGCAGCCCGATCTGCTTGGCGTCGGTGGTGCGCAGCAGGCCACCGAACACGCTGCCCCGCGGGGCGCGGTTGACCGATCGCCGGCGCGTCGGGGCCGAGGGTCGGGGAACCGGGCGCGCCGCTTCCATCGTGGGGGGCTGCGTGTCCATCCCGGCCGGCTACCCCACCGCTGCCCTGGCCAAACGGCGCGCCCGGCAAGGCTCGCCGGATCGGCGTTTTCCGCCCGTACGGGCGGGTACCACGCCGCCACCGACAGGGGGTGAGGAATGCTGGGCTCGCTACTGGGGCTGCGACCCACCCGGTCGCGACGCGCCGTCGAGGCCAGCATCGCGGCGGAGGACCGGTTCCGGGTCGCCACGCCGCTGCGCCGGACCATCAACAAGGTCTTCCCCGACCACTGGTCGTTCATGCTGGGCGAGATCGCCCTGTACTCGTTCGTCATGCTGCTGCTGACCGGAACCCTGCTCGCGTTCTTCTTCGACCCGTCCCTCGCGCAGACCACCTACCACGGCAGCTACGCGCCGCTGCGCGACATCCCGATGACCGCGGCCTACCGGTCCACTCTGGACATCTCCTTCGACGTGCGGGGCGGGCTGCTGCTGCGCCAGATGCACCACTGGGCGGCCAACCTGTTCATGGCCGCGATCATCGTGCACATGTTGCGGATCTTCTTCACCGGCGTGTTCCGCAAGCCCCGCGACCTGAACTGGCTGATCGGGTTGAGCCTGTTCTGGCTCGGCTTCATGGAAGGGTTCTGCGGCTACTCGCTGCCCGACGACGGGCTGTCCGGAACCGGCCTACGCATCGCGGACTCCATCATGCTGAGCATCCCGGTGGCCGGGTCCTGGCTGTCCACCAGCCTGTTCGGCGGGGAGTTCCCGGGAACCCTGATCCTGTCCCGGCTCTACATCGCGCACGTGTTCCTCATCCCGGGCGCCCTGCTCGCCCTGATCAGCGTCCACCTCGGACTGATCGTCATGCAGAAACACACGCAGTGGCACCGGCCCGACCACACCCGGCACAATGTCGTGGGTACCCGCATGGTGCCCAACTTCGCGATCAGCAGCACCGGGCTGGCCGTGTTCGTGTTCGCGGCCATCACCCTGCTGGGCGGCGTGGCGCAGATCAACCCGGTCTGGCTGTGGGGCCCGTACGAGGCCAACGTGGTCACCGCGAACGCCCAACCCGACTGGTACGTCTGGTTTCTGGAGGGCGCCATGCGGTTGTTCCCGGCGTGGGACATCCGCGCGTTCGGTTACACGGTGCCCGCGCCGTTCTGGCCGGCCGTGGTGCTGCCCGGACTGCTGGCCATGCTCTCGTTCGGCTACCCGTGGCTGGAGCGACTGGTCACCGGCGAGCACCAGCCGCACCAGTTGGCGGCCCGGCCCCGGGACGCGCCCGGCCGCACCGCGCTGGGTGCCATGGCGCTGACGTTCTACCTGGTGCTCGCCTGCTGGGCCGCCGACGACACCTTCGCGCTGAAATTCCACATCGACCTCAACGCGCTGGTGTGGGCCGGGCGCTTCGCGATCCTGCTGCTACCGCCGCTGGCGTTCTACACGGCCAACCGGCTGGCCCTGAACCTGCAGCAGCACGACCGCATGGTGCTGCACGAGGGCATCGAGACCGGCCTGATCCGCCGCACCGCCGACGGCCGGTACGTCGAGCTGCGCCAGCCGATCGGCCCGGTGGACGAGCACGGCCACGGCCGGCTGGCGTACGCGGACTGGGTGGTGCCCAAGCGCCCGAACGAGGTGCTGCGCATTCGCAAGAGCGTGCTCGGTTTCTTCGTGCCGCTGGCCGACGGGCACCCCGAGCCGCCGCAGCCGCCCGAGTTCGAGCCGCCGCCCGCGCAGCCGACCAGCGCACAGCCGGCGGGCGCCCAACTGTCCGGCGTCGACGCGCCGGAGGGGCGGTGAACTCGCCGAAGGAAAAACGCCGGCCCAGCGGCGTGGCCGGGCCTCGCACGGGGTATCCGGTCACGGTGAACGTAACCCGGTACGCCCTGCGGGCCGCCGGCGCCGCCTTCGGCGTCGCGGCCGTGATCGCCGCCGTGCGCGGTGCGCGCCGCGGCAACCAGGAGTGGCGCGACGAGGGCCGGCCCGAGCAGCGCGACACCACCGGCGTGCTGGTCGTGGCCCAGCCGCGCGAGGAGGTCTACGACCTGCTCCGGGATCTCCCCCGCCTGGCGGAGGCGCTCGGCCCCACGGTGTCGATCGAGACCCTGTCCGAGAGCGAGTTCGTCTGGGTCCAGACCGGCCCCGGGCACCCGCCCATCGCCACCACCGTCCGGATCACCGGCGACGTGCCCGAGCTGCTGCTGTCCTGGCGGACCGAGGATCCGCCGCTGCCGCACGAGGGCACGCTGCGGTTCAGCGTCACGCCCGACGGCGTGTACACGCAGCTCGACGTGCACCTGCGCTACCGCTGGTCGATGGCGCGGGCCCGCGAGGCGGGTATCCCCGATGACGCGGTGCAGACCATGCTGTACCGGCACCTGACGGTGCTGGGCGAGTCTCCGGCGCTGTCCGGTACCCCCTGACCGAGCGGCGAGGTGGCGGCGGCCGGCCTGGCGTGATGAAATATCGGCCACCGTGACGGACGATGGTCCCCGGTACGCCCACGACCTCCTCCAGCCGAAGGAACCCCGATGCCACCACGCGATGGGGGCGGGCGGCGACCCGCACCCCGTCCGGCCGTCTACGTTCCGCGGCGCGGGGACGCCCCCGCCGATCCGGAGCCGGCCGACCACGACTGGGCCGAGCCGGAGCCGACCGCACCCGACTGGGTCGAGCCGGAGTGGGCGGGCCGCCCGGTCGGTGACCCGGCGGGCGGGCACCGGCGCGGGCTGGCCATCGCCGCGCTCGCCCTGGCGGTGCTGGCCGCCGGTGGCACGACCGCGCTGGCCACCCGGCGGCCGCACGACACGGCCTCCTGGACCCCCGGGCGGTCCCGGCCGATCGCCCACGCCCGGCAGCTGGCCCAGGCCGCACCCAGCCCGCTGCCGAGCCCCAGCCCCAGCCCGACCCCGGCCGCCGTGCCCCCACCCGCCACGTACACGGTGCCCGGCGCCGCCCCCGCCGTGCCGTGGCCCGCCACCGGGCAGGCCACCCTGCGCGTCGTCGGCGTCGGCCGCCTCGGCGCCACCCCCGGCCAGCACCCGGTACCGATCGCCAGCGTCACCAAGGTCATGACCGCGTACGTGGTGCTGCGCGACCACCCGTTGAGCGCCGGCGGCGACGGGCCCACGCTGACCGTCACCGCCGCCGAGGCCGCCGCCTACCCCGACGAGGTCGCCAAGAACGAGTCCCTGGTGCGGGTCGCCGCCGGAGAGGTGCTCACCGAGCGCCAGGCCCTCGACGCGTTGCTGCTGCCCTCCGCGGACAACATCGCGCTGATCCTGGCCCGCTGGGACGCCGGGGACGTCCCCCGCTTCCTGGCCAAGATGAACGCCACCGCGGCCGGCCTCGGCATGACGAGCACCCACTACACCGACCCGTCCGGCTACGAGGCGTCCACCCGCAGCACCGCCGACGACCAGACCCTGCTGGCCGCCCGGGCGATGCGGATCCCGGCATTCGCGCGGATCGTCGCCCAACGCTCCGCCGCCGTACCGCTCGCCGGGACCGTGCGCAACTACAACACCCTGCTCGGCTCCGACGGCGTCGACGGCATCAAGACCGGCTCCACCAGCGCCGCCGGGGGCTGCCTGCTGTTCGCCGCGCACGCGCGGGTCGCCGGGCAGGACCTCACCATCGTCGGTGCCGTCCTGGGCCAGCCCGGCACCACCATGTACGGCCTGCCGCAGGCGCTGGCGGCCAGCCGGGCGCTGATCCAGGCCGCCCAGCGCACGGTCGGCCCGCACCCGCTCATCCCGGCCGGGCAGGCCATCGCCACGGTCGGCGGGGTGCGGCTGGCCGCCGCCGCGACGGTGACCGTGATCGGTTGGCCCGGCCTGACCTGGCGTACCCGCCTGCACGCCGCCGCGCATCCGGTCCCCGGTGCCGGCGCCGGCACGCTCGAGCTGGACGGGGCCGAGTCCCACCAGAGTGTCGCGCTGACCGCGCTGCCGTAGCGGGCGTCGGGGCAGGGCCCGTCAAGGCAGCGCACCGTGAAGGCAACGGCAACGTCAGGGCAGCAGCACTATCTTGCCGTGCGTGTGGCGCCGCTCCAGCTCCTCGTACGCCTCCCGCACGCGATCCAGCGGATAGGTGGCCGCCACCGGTATCTCGACGCGGCCCGAGGAGACCAGCTCGGCCAGTTCGCTCAGCACATCGGCGCTGGCGGCCGCGGAGCTGCCCTCGGTCTTGGTACCCAGCCGCCCGGCCGCCTCGAAGGCGATGATGGTGTCGATCCGCTCGGGCGCCACGCCCAGGTCGATGGCCAGTTCGAGGTAGTCCTTGCCGAACGTGTCGATGAACGCGTCCAGCCCGGAGGGTGCCGCCTCGCGCACGCGCTGCGCCAGGCCCGGGCCGTACTCCACCGGGGTGGCCCCCTTGGCGCGCAGCCAGGCGTGGTTGGCAGGCGAGGCGATGCCGACGACCTCGGCTCCCCTGACCCTCAGCAGCTGCACCACGACCGACCCGACTCCACCGGCCGCGCCCGACACGCCGACGGTGTCGCCCGGCCCGGCGCCGACGGCCCGGACCGCCGCGTACGCCGTGGCCCCGACGACGTACAGCGAGCCGGCGGCCTCCCAGGACAGGTTGGCCGGCTTGTGGATCAGATGGTCCACGGGCACGCTGACGTACTGCGCGTGGCTCGTCCTGGCGTCGGTCCAGCCCAGCACCTCGTCACCCGGCGCGAACGTGCCGGACTCCTCGCCGGTCTGGGTCACCACGCCGGCGAGGTCGCTGCCCTGGCCGGACGGGAAGCTGGCCGGGTACAGGTCGGCGAGGTACCCCTGGCGCATCGCCGACTCGCCCGGGTTGACGCTGGCCGCCCGTACGGCGACGAGTACCTCGCCGCGCGCCGGTGCGGGTACGTCGACGTCGGCGACGTACAGCACCTCGATCCCGCCGTACTGGTCGAATCTGACCGCTCTCGCCATGCGCCGTCACGTCCTCCCGTGCCGCCCCGGGACAGGCTCAGCTAAACACGGATTCCGGCGGCCGTCCCGGGATCGGCGCGCTACCGCCCGCACCGGGGAACCGCGGGCGCCATCACGTCCGGGGCGCCATGTGCCGGGCGCGGCGCGAACCCCTGGCCCGGCGGGGCCGGCGCTGCGTCGTTGTCGCGGCCAGTCGCGGGACGCGACGATCGGGCGTCGGTGTTGATCGGCATTGATACGGTCGGCGATCACCGTGGGCATGCGCACGGCGACGGATGCCGGGCGGCCGGCTGGCCAGGGGGCGTGCTGGGTGCGGGATCAGCTTGACGGGGCGGGACATCTCGACGACGGGGCGGGATATCACGTCCGGCGCGTGCAGCCGGCCCTGGTCGCGCTCGCGATCTTCATGACGCTCACCTGAGCTGTGCGGCGGGGCTCTATGTGGCGCACCGGACCTCATGAAATCGGATGGACACCTGTCTCGGTCGACGGCCAGGATGGCGGCCATGTTGCGTCCCAGCGATCGTCTCGAACACGACGGCGTGCGGCTGCGCCGGTGGCACACCGAGGACGGCGACGAGCTGCTCCGGGTGGTCAGCGAATCCGTTGACCACCTCACCCCGTGGATGGCCTGGGCGGAGGGGTACGACCGGACCCGGACCACCGAGTTCCTCGCCCGGTGCGACACCGACTGGCAGGACGGCACGGCGTACAACTACGCCATTCTCGACTCCGGCGGCGCGATCGCCGGCAGTTGCGGCCTGATGAGCCGCGTCGGCCCGGGCGGGCTGGAGGTCGGGTACTGGCTGCACCCGGGGCACACCGGGCGGGGCATGGTCACCCGCGCCGCGGCGGCGCTGACCGCCGAGGCGTTCCGGATCGGCGCCGATCGGGTCGAGATCGTGACCGACGCCGCCAACCAGCGCAGCGCCGCGGTCGCGCGCCGGCTCGGCTTCGTCGAGGTGGCGCGCAACCCCGCCGAGCCGCCGACGAGCCCGGCCCGGCAGGGCGTGAACATCGTGTGGCGGCGCACCACCCCGCCGGCGTGAACGGCGGCGGGCGCGACTGGACCGGGGACCGGCTGGGCGGCGGCCCCGAGGACGTCCGGCACCACGCGGCGGTGGCCGACGCCACTCTCGACGCCTGCCCGGATCGGCCAGCCTGACCCCGCCGTGCGGCGGAAACGCCTACGGAGGCCGAAACGCCTACGGAGCCGGCGGATCCGCCTACGGTGTGGGTATGCCGGAGGCGGCGCGGTCGGTGCGGTGCGGCCCGGAGACGGGGTCGCTGCTGCTGCGTACCCGCCGCGAGGGGTTCGCCGCCCGCGCCGGGCACGACCTGACCATCGAGGCCACCCGGTGGTCGGCGCGCATCGACCTGCCCGCCGGTGACCTCGCCGCCGCGCACGTCACCGCCTCGATCGACCTCGACTCGCTCACGGTGCGGGAGGCCACCGGCGGGGCCAGGCCGCTGACGCCGGCGGACCGCCAGGACATCGAGGACACCGCACGGCGGCTGCTCGGTGGCGGGCAGGCCGGGTTCGAATCCGTCACGGTGCGGCCGTCCGAGCCCGGCGACCCGGCCGGTGACGGCGGCACGATCGACGGCGAGCTGACCCTGCGCGGCGTCGCCCGGCCGCTGCGCCTGGACGTCAGCGCCACCGGCGACGACCGGTACCGGGCGGTGGCCTCCGTCATCCAGTCGGCGTACGGCATCAAGCCGTACTCGGCCTTCCTCGGCGCGCTCAAGCTGCGCGACGAGGTGTCGGTGGAGGTCGAGGTCGACCTGCGCCGCGCCGGTGCGGGCGACTCCCCCACGCCCGGCGATCGGCCGCCGACCGGCTGACCGCGATCGCCAGCGGGGGCCACCCTGTCGCCTATCGAGGCAGTGCTAGCGTGAATTTTCCGCGAAACATTCGCGGCGCGTTTCGGTGATGCGGTAGGGACGGCGTGTCTGTACTGAGTGGGGTCGACCTGCACGCCGGCTACCGTGGGCGGACCGTGCTGCACGGCGTCGACCTCGACTTCGGTCCCGGCCTGCACCTGCTGCTCGGTCCCAACGGCGCGGGGAAGACCACGCTGTTCCGGGTGCTGGCCGGGGTCCTGCCACCCAGCCGCGGCCGGGTGCTCATCCAGGGCCGGGACCCACACGCCCGGCCAGAGGCCAAGCGGCTGGTCGGCGTCGCCGCCCACCGCCCCGCGCTGGCCCCGCGGCTGTCCGCGGCCGACAACCTGCGGTACTGGACCCGCGTCCTGGCCCTGCCCGCCGCCGACCGCGACCGCCGCGTGCGCGAGGTCATCGACCTGCTCGACCTGGGATCGATCGCCGACCAGCGCGCCGACACCCTCAGCCGCGGGCAGACCCAGCGCGTCGGGCTCGCCAAGGCGCTGCTCGCCGAGCCACCGGTGCTGCTACTGGACGAGCCCACCGCCGCGGTCGATCCGGCGGTCGCCGCCCGGCTCCGCGACCAGCTGCGCGGCCTGGCCGCCGCCGGGCACACGATCCTGGTGTCCACCCACGAACTCGCCGAGGCGAGCGATCTCGCCGACGACGTCACCGTCCTGCACCGGGGCCGGGTCGCCGCCCGGGGCGCCCCGTCCACCCTGCGGGAGCAGTTGGTGGGCCACGGGTACCGGCTGCGGCTGCGCGGCACGGGTGACCTGGCCGGAGCCCTGCGCCGGCTGGGCTACCCCGCCGAGCCGGCCACCCACGACCGGCTGCTGGTCGACGTACCCGACGAGGACACCGTCGAGACTCTCGTCGCCGATCTGGTCAGGGCCGGTGTCGGCATCCGCGAGGTCACCCCGGCCGGCAACGCGCTCGAGGACGTCTACCTGCACCTCCAGGAAGGGGCGAGCGCCGATGCCGGCTGAGCCGGAGCCGGGCCGGACGGGTGCGCTGCTCGGCGCGCTGCTGTGGCGACTTCGTCGGGAGCGGCTGCGCTACCTGGCCTTGGCCCTGATCCCCTTCGCGGCGACCACCGCGCTGACCATCGTGCTGCCCACGGTGACCGGCGGGGCCGGCGTGAACGGCGTCGACCGCATCGGCGGCTTCGGGCTGCGGTACGGCACCCACGCCGGCACGCTGGCCGTCAGCATCGTGCTGATGATCGCTCCCGGGCTCGTCGCGTTGTTCTCCGCCATCGGAGTGGCCTCGATCATCCGCAATCTGGTCGGCGGCGAGGCCAGCCGCGGCGGGCTCGAGGAGTTGCTGGCCACACCGCACTCCCCGGCCGCCATCGCCACGGCACTGCTGAGCGTGGCGGCCGGGCTGGCCACCACGCTGTGGGCGGCCATGACCGCCCTGGGTGCTCTGGCCGTGGCGCTCACCGTGCTGGCCAGCCGGGACAGCGCCACGGTGTCCGGGGCGTACCTGGCCGTGGCGCTGATCCTGCCGCTGCTGGCCGCCTGGGCCGGGGCCGGGCTGTCCCTCATGGTCAACTTGCTGTTCCCCCGCCTCGCCCAGCTGGGCAAGACCTCCGCGTTGGTCAACGGCGGAGGCCTGGGCAACGGACTGGCCCTCCTGCCCGCCCTCGGCGTGTTCCTCACCATGTCCACCGGCGCCGGGCTCGGGCCGACCACGTTCCTGCTCACCGCCGGGCTGGCCACCGCCGCCATCGCCGCCGGGAGCGTCGCGGCCGTCGCCCGTGGGTTCCGGCCCGAGGCCGTGCTGGAGTCCTGAACCCATCCCCCAAGAGGAGAGAGCGTCATGGCATTCGAACGCATCCTGCGCTGCGCGGACGGGCACCTGTTCGTCGAGGGCATCGGTGCCAGGATGTTCCTGTCCCTGCACCTGGGCTCGGCCCGGCTGCTGCGCTGCCCGGTGGACAGGCGGTGGCGGATGGCCCGCTTCGTCAGCCCCAACGACCTGTCGGAGCAGGAGATCGAGCAGGCCCGGGCCAACGGTTAGCGGGGCGGCCGGCCGGGAGGCCGCCAGCGAGATCGCCGGTGCCACCGAATCGCCCGGTGCCGCCCGCCGCGCGGCGCCGCTACCCGGCGGGGCGCAGCGTCTTACGGAAGACGACCTCGTGCCGGGCGTAGCCCATCCGCCGCTCGTAGAACGGCACGGAGGTCGGGTTGTCGAGGTTGGTCTCCAGAGTGATCACCTCGGCGCCCCGATCGAGCGCCCACCGCTCGGCCTCGGCCATCAGCGCGGTACCCACCCCCGACCGCCGGTGCGGCTCGGCGACGGTCAGCGCGTCGATGTGCACCCGGCGCCGGCCGAAGTCGCGCTGCACCTGCCGGGACGCCAGCGGCAACGGCTCAGACACCCGGGCGGTCAGCGCCCCGGCGATCTCACCGTCCACCTCGGCGATCAGCGCCAGCACGGTCGGGTCCTCGGCCCACCTCCGGTAGATCTCGGCCATCCACTCCACCAGCCCCTCGGGGTCCGGCTCCTGGGCGGCCTCCGGATCCAGGCTGGCGAAGAACCGGCCGCTGTCACGCCACAGTCGAGCCCGGCCGGCGGCATCCGCCGCGGTCGCCGGGCGCACCACGATCGACATGGCGGCCAGTATCGCCCACCCACGAACGGCGGGCGTGCCCGCCCGCGCCACACCCCGGCTCCGGCTGCGCTCCCCCGGGGGACAAGACGCGCGGCGGGCGGCGGTGACCGGTTTTTCGCCGGCCCGAGTGCGGATCTGCGTACCGTGAGGTGTGTCCGGCCACGACCGCCCCGCGGCGCCGCCGCCGGGGCGGGGCGGCGCCCCGATGACGCCCGGCGGCACGGCGACGGTGCTGGTGCGCCGTCGTGGCGGGCCGCAGCGGGCAACCCTGCTGGAGCTGTTCTTCGACGTGGTCTTCGTCGCGTTCCTCGCGCTGACCTCGATGGATTTCTCGCACGACCTCCGCTGGGCCGGTGCCGTCAAGGCGATCGTGCCGCTGTTCGCCCTCTGGTGGCTCTGGTCGATCACCACGCTGCTCACGGACTTCTTCGATCCGCAGCGTCTCCCGGTCCAGGTCGTGCTCACCGGGATCATGCTGGGCACCGTCCTGGCGACGGTCGCGGCGCCGGGGGCGTTCGGCAAGCACGGGCTGTTCTTCGCCGCCGCGTACGTGGCGGTGAACATCGGGCGGGGCGTGGTGCTCACTGCCACGTCGCGCGACCGCGAGCCCCGCGACCGGGTCGTGCGCTTCCTGTTCTGGTTCGGCGTGTCGGCCACGCCCTGGCTGCTCGGCGGGCTCCTGCACGGTGACCGGCGCGTGGTGCTGTGGGGCGTCGCGCTGGCCATCGACTACTGGTCGGGCTGGGCGCGCTACCCGACGCCCCGGATCGGCCGGATACCCCGGGAGCACTACGACAACGCCAGCGAGCACCTCGGCGAGCGGTACCAGCAGATCATGATCCTGGCGGTCGGCGACATGATCCTCGTCGCCACGCTGCGCTACAGCCACAGCGCGCCGACCTGGGGGCGCACCGCCGGTTTCCTGCTCGTGTTCGCCTCCGCCGTGCTGCTCTGGCAGATCTACGTGTTCCGGGCCGGCGCGGTGCTGGAGTCCGAGATCACCCGCCATCCCAGCCGGTCGGTGCGGTGGACCCCGCTGACCCATCTGATCATGGTGACCGGGGTGGTCACCATGTCGGCCGGCCTGGAGGTGGTGATCCTCGACCCGGGCGGTACGCCGCCCAGCGGCTGGTACGGCGCCATCTTCGGCGGCCCGGCCCTGTTCATGGCCGGGCGGATCCTCTTCGAGCTCGAGGTGTTCAACCGGTTCGCCACGGCCCGGGCGGTGGGGCTCGGCGTGCTGATCGCGGCCAGCCCGCTGGCGATACCGCTGCCGCCGCTGGGCGTGGCGGTGGTCGTCGCCGCGATCCTGCTGGGCATCACGGTGTCCGACCGGGTCCGCGCGCGCAAATGGTTCACCGAGCCCGTCTCCCGGCCGGGGCCCGAGCCCGGGGCGGGAGACGACGACGGCGACGTGCCCGGGCGATAGCGCGGCGGTGCGCTGCGGCGCGGCGGCGCGGCGCAGCGGGGCGGCCCGGCGCAGCGGGGCGGCCCGGCCCGACGCGCGGGCCACGCCGGTCGGGGCGATCGGGCCGGGCCGAGCGGCCGCGCCGGCCTACAGCTGCGGGAACTGCTGACCGGGCCGCTCGTCGACCTCGAACAGCTGCGACGCGCGACCGACCAGCAGCGGATCGGGCGTGCCGACCAGCTCGACGTCCTTGCTGTCGTAGTCGAACTGGTTCAACACGTGGCGCATGGCCGAAAGCCGGCCGCGCTTCTTGTCGTTGCTCTTGATGACCGTCCAGGGCGCGTCGGCGGTGTCCGTGTAGAAGAACATCGCCTCCTTCGCCTCGGTGTAATCCCCCCACCGGTCCAGCGACGCCAGGTCCGTGGGCGAGAGCTTCCACTGCCGGACCGGGTCGATCTGGCGGATCACGAACCGGGTCTGCTGCTCGCGCCGGGACACCGAGAACCAGAACTTCACCAGGTGGATCCCGGAGCGCACCAGCATCCGCTCCAGCTCGGGCGCCTGGCGCATGAACTCCAAGTACTCGGTGCGGGTGCAGTAGCCCATCACCCGCTCGACGCCGGCCCGGTTGTACCACGACCGGTCGAACAGCACGATCTCCCCGGCGGCCGGCAGGTGCGCCATGTAGCGCTGGAAGTACCACTGCGTGGACTCCCGCTCGCTCGGCTTCTCCAGCGCCACCACCCGGGCGCCGCGCGGGTTGAGGTGCTCCATGAACCGCTTGATGGTGCCGCCCTTGCCGGCCGCGTCGCGCCCCTCGAACAGCACCAGCAGCCGCTCCCCCGAGGCCTTCATCCAGTTCTGCAGCTTGAGCAGCTCGATCTGGAGCAGCCGCTTCTCCCGCTCATATTCCGGCCGGCCGATCCGCTCCTGGTACGGGTAGCCCTCCCGCCAGGTGTCCACCGGGTTGCCGTCGTGGTCGACGAGGATCGGGTCGTCATCGTCGTCGTCCCGGACCTCGTACTCGGACAGCCGCTCCAGCAGCAGCTCCGCGCCGGGGTGCCGGGGCGCCGGAACCCGCGCCGCGCCCACCGTCGGGAGCGCGCCGTTGGCCCGAGGGACGCCGTCGGCGTCGGGTGGTACGGGGTGAGCCATGACCACCAGGCTAGCCGCCCCGCCGTACCGTGACGAGAGTCGCGAATCAGGCACCTGATGGTCATCCGGTCATTACCGGCCGGCCCGCCGCGCGTCACCTCGGCGCCGGCCGGACCGCCCGTTGGCCGAGGTCAGGACGGGCGGGCCAGGGCACCGTGGGGCGCCAGCGGCAGATCGTGCGGCCGGACCCCGGTCGCGTCCCTGATCGCGTTCGCGAGGGCCGGCGCGATTCCGATGATCGGGGCCTCGCCGCCGCCGGCCGAGGGCTGATCCGGCCGGTCGACCAGGACCACCTCGATCGGCGGTACGTCGGGCAGCCGTGGCACCCGGTAGTCGTGCAGCGAGGCGTTGAGGATCACGCCGTCGGCGAAGCGCACCGCCTCGTACAGGGCGCCGCCCAGCCCCATCACGGTGGCGCCCTCGATCTGGTTGGTGAGGTTGTCCGGGTGCACGATCGCGCCGCACTCGAACGCCACCACTATCCGCAGCACCCTTAGGCGGCCGTCCTCGTCCACCCGGACCCGGGCGCAGGTCGCGAGCCGGCCGCCCTTCTCCACGCCGCACGCGATGCCCAGCCCGGTACCGGCCGGCCGGGCCTGGTCCCAGCCGGCCCGGGTGGCCGCGGTCTCCAGCACGGTGCGCAGCCGCTCGTCGTCCAGGTGACGCAGGCGCATCTCCAGCGGGTCGACGCCGGCCCGGCGGGCCAGTTCGTCCAGGTGCGATTCGCGGGCGAAGGTGTTGGCGGTGGCGGCCAGGGCCCGGTACGAGCCCTGGGGCAGCGGGGAGGCGGCCGGCTGGTACCGGATCCGCTGGGCGGGCACCCGGTACGGGGTGGCGATGCCGGCGGCACCGGAGTTCAGGTTGGTGAACTCCCAGGCGGTCAGCGTACCGTCGGCGTCCACCCCGCCCGCCACGTCGATCACGGCGGCCGGCCGGAAGTACGCCCAGGTGAACTCCTCGGCCCGGGTCCACTGCACCTTGACCGGCGCACCGGCCGCCCGGGCCAGCCGCGCGGCCTCGATGGCCACCTCGGGCGAGTGCTTGCCGCCGAAGCCGCCACCGAAGTCCGGCACCACCACACGCACCTGCGCCGGCTCCAGCCCGAACGCCGACGCCAGCGCGTCCCGCGCGCCGAACGGCCGCTGGGTGCCCAGCCACACGGTCAGCCGGCCGTCCGACCACTCGGCCAGGGCGGCGCGCGGCTCCATGGGTACGTGCGCGATGTAGGGCACCGTGTACGTGGCCCGCAGCGCCAGCGCCGAGCCGGCCAGGGCGGCGTCCACGTCACCGGCCTCGTGCCGGAAGCCGGCACCCCACCCGGTGCCGCTCGCGAGCGGGTGGGCCCGCAGGTGGGCGGCCAGCCCCGCGGGCGTGGGGTCGGCCGGCTCCGACGGCGCCCGCGTCCACTCGGCGCGCACGCTCGCCAGCGCCTCGGCGGCCGCCTCCGGGCTGGCCGCGGCGACCCCGACGAACCCGTCCTCACGCACGGCGATCACACCGTCCCGGGCCTGGGCCGCGGACAGGTCGACGGCGCCGAGGCCGGCCCCGTACGCCGGTGGCCGCAGCACCCGGCCGTGCAGCATGCCCGGCCGGGTCAGGTCCGACGGGAAGCGCTTGGCTCCGGTCACCACGTCGATCCCGGCGGCGTTGCGGGCCGGCCGCCCGGCGGTCCGCCAGCGCGGGGCCGGGATCACCGGCTGCTGGGCCGGCACCATCTCCACCCGGCGCACCCCGGCCAGCAGCGGCCCCCAGCCGGCGTCGCCCGGTCCGACCCCACCCGGGCCGACCTCACCCGTCCGTATCTCACGCGGCTCGTCGTCACCCGGCTCGGGGTCGCCGGCCGGCGCGCCGATCTCCTTCAACAGCGCCTGCCGGGCCGTGGCGGCGGCGGACCGCAGGCACTGCGCCGCCTCCGGCATCGACCTGCTGCCGAAGGTACCCAGGTCGAACGGGGACACGTCGGTGTCACCCAGCACCACCCGCACCCGGTCCGGCCGCACCCCCAACTCCTCCGCCACCAGCAGGGCCATCGCGCCCCGGGTGCCCTGACCGCCCTCCACCTTGCCGGAGAAGGCGGTGACCGTCCCGCTCGCGCCGACGTGTACCCACGCGCTGCGGTTCGGGCGCCAGCGCGCGTCGGGCGAATCCGGGTCGTCGGCGGCGGGCAGCGGCAGCACCGCGACGAGGCCGTCACCGAGCACGGCGAAGAAGTCGCGCTCGTCCGGCTCGGCCAGGTCCCAGGGCCGCCGGGGCGGTAGGTCCGCCCCGAGGTCGGCCGGGTCGGCCGCCATCCCGCCGGCGCCGGCCGGCGGCCGGACGTCGTACTCGTCGCCGTCCCCGCCCTCGTCGCCGGCCGCGCGCAGCAGGGCGGCGGCCCGGCGCACCGCCTCCCGGATGCGCGGGTACGTGCCGCACCGGCAGACGTTGCCGGCCAGCTCGGCCTCGATCTGCGCGTCGTCCGGCTCGTCGGTCCGGGCCAACAGCGCGGCGATGGCCATCAGCCAGCCCGGGGTGCAGAACCCGCACTGGAAGGCGTTCAGTTCGAGGAAGGCCTGCTGCACCGGGTGCGGCACACCGCCTTCGGCCAGCCCCTCCACCGTGGTGACCGGGCGGTCCCGCGCGTCGGCGAGCGTGGTCACGCAGGAGCGCACCGCCCGCCGGCCGACCAGCACGGTGCAGGCGCCGCAGGCACCCTCGCCGCAGCCGGTCTTCGTCCCGGTCAGCCCCAACTCGTCGCGCAGCAGGCGCAACAGGCTGTGCTCCGGCGGCAGCGACGTCTGGTGCGAAGCCCCGTTGACCACGAAACGACTCGACATGCCTCCACCCTTCTCGCCGCCGCCGCGATCGGCAAGCCACGTACCGGCACGCGGAACCGCCCGGGGCCGACACGACGGGCCTTCCCGTCGTTCGTCCGAAGTGGACCATCCGTTGGTCACGGCGGGCGAGGGAACGAAACGTGAGCGCCATACACTCACCGGCGTGAGTGTCCCCGCCGTCCGGGCCGGCCGCCCCGACCCGGACCCGGACCCGGACCCGGTCGAGCAGGTCGACCCGGCCGACCCGGACCCGGTCGAGCACGCCGAGAGCGTGCCGGACGGAGCCGCGGACGCCGCCCGGTGCGCCGATCCGGCCTCACCGCGAGCCGCCGGGGCCGCGCCGCCGGACCGGCCGTGGCGGCGGGCACTGTTCGCGGGAGGCTGGGTCTGGCTCGGCACCCGGGTCGCGCTGGCCGCGATGTCCGCGTTCGCCTGGATCGGCCAGCGGCAGCCGGGCATCTCCGGCTCCGAGATCGCGCACCGCTGGGCGACCCAGTTCGACAGCGCGCACTTCCTCGCGATCGCGGCGAAGGGCTACGTGGACAGCAACACCGAGGCCAGCGCGGCGTTCTTCCCTGCGTACCCGCTCCTGATCCGGGTGCTCACGCCGGTCGCGCTGGGCCGGGACTGGTTGGCCGCCCTGGTGATCAGCAACGTCGCGCTGCTCGCCGCGCTCGTGCTGCTCTACCGCCTCGCCGAGCACGAGTTCGACCGGTCGACGGCCAACCGGACCATCTTCTACCTGGTGGCGTTCCCGACCGCGCTGTTCCTCACCGCGGCGTACAACGAGGGGCTTTCCATCGCGCTGGCGGTCGGCGCGGTGTACGCGACGCGGCTCCGCCGCTGGTGGACCGCCGGCGTACTGGGCGCGCTCGCGACCACCACCCGCTCCGCCGGCCTCCTGCTGGTGCTGCCGTTCTGCTACGAGTACCTGCGCACCTACCGCTGGCGCCCGCGCCCCGGCGCCCTGGCCGTCGCGCTCATCCCGCTCGGCCTCGCCCCGATCATGATCGCCACGGCGTCCACCATGCACGATCCGCTGGCGTTCGAGCACGCGCAGTCGCTCAACTGGGGAAGGCACCTCGACTGGCCCTGGGTCCCGGTCTACGACGGCATCCGCGAGGTGATCGTCACCCGGCCGGGCACCCGGTTTGGTGACGTCTGGGCACACGACCTGCTGGAGCTCGGCGTCGTCCTGCTGCTGGCGGCGCTCATCCTGCTCGGCCTGGTCGGCCCGCTACGGGTTCGCCGGGATCAGCTGGTCTTCCCGCTGTACGGCCTCGCGCTGCTGGTGTTCACCATCACCTTCCCCATCCTGCACAACCCCAGGATCCCGTTCCCGCTCTACTCCGCCTCCCGGATCGGCATCGAGGTCTTCCCGGCCTTCCTGATCCTCGGGCGGCTCGGCCGGCACCCGTTCGTCGATCGCGCGGTGCTCGCCGGGTTCCTCGGGGTGCAGGGCATCCTGGTCATGCAGTACCTCGGCGGGGGGTGGGTGGCCTGACCCCGCCGGGCGCCCGACGGGCGGGGTGGGGCGCGCCGTCGGCGGAGCCTCAGATGGTGACCAGCACCTTGCCGACGGCGTTGTTCTCCACCGCGGCGTGCGCGTCGGCAATGCGCTCCAGCGGGTAGTGGTGCAGCGGCAGGCCGGCCTCGGTGCCGACCCGCACCGCCCCGGCCTCGACGGCCGCGGCCACGTCGGCCACCGCGTGCTGTTTGGCCAGGTCCGGCACCGTGTAGACCAGGACCCCCTGCCACCTGGCGTTCAGTGCGAAGACCCGGCTCAGCGGCAGCGTGGGTTCGGAGGCCTCGTTGGCGTACATCGCGACCACGCCGCCCTGGGCGAGCACCTCGCCGTCGAGCTGTCCGTTGGTCGCCGGGGCGACCTCGACCACCACGTCCACGCCACCGGGGGCCACCGACCGGATCGCCTCGGCGGCCGGCTCGGTGCGGTAGTTCACCACGTGGTGGGCGCCCGCCGCGCGGGCCAGCTCCGCCTTCTCGGCGCTGCTCACGGTCGTCACGACCCGCGCGCCGGCCCACCGCGCCAGCTGGATGGCGGCGTTGCCGACGGCGCCCGCACCGCCAGCGACCAGCACCGTGCGGCCGTTGAGCGCGCCGGGCGCCAACCGGTCGGGGCCGGCCTCGGCGACGGTGAGGCAGCGGTGCGCGGTCAGCGCCGGAATCCCCAGGCTCGCCCCGAGGTCGAAGGACGCGTGGTCGGGCAGCGCGACCGCCTGCCGGGCCGGCAGGACGACGGACTCCTGGGCGGTGCCGCCGGGCCGCTGCCAGGCCGCCTCCCAGATCCACACGCGCTGGCCCACCCGGCCCGAGTCCACTCCGGGGCCGACGGCGTCGATGACCCCGGCGCCATCCTGGTTGGGCACCTGCTCGTCGAAGCCCAGCTGACGGCGGCGGGTCTTCCAGTCGGTCGGGTTGACGCCGGAGACCCGCACCGCGACCCGTACCTCACCGGGGCTGGGCTCGGCCGCCGGGCGCTCCACGACGGTCAGCACCTCGGGGCCGCCATTATCGGTATAGATGACAGCCCGCACCGTGACCCTCCGCCCGCCGCCCCTCACACCAGGAGGGGGAACAGCTCCGCCGCGCGGCGGCCGGTCGCCGCCTGGATGAAGTCTACCGGCGGCGCCATGGCGGCCAGCACCGCCATCGTGTGCTCCAAGGCAGCGACCGGCGCCTCGCGCGGCAGGTCGAGCGCGTGGCGCAGGTCGAGCAGGTGCACCGCGGCCTCCAGTACGCCGATGCTGGCCGCCTCCTCGATCCGCAGCACGGCGACCCCGGAGTAGTCGACCACGGCCGGGCCGGGCCGAGCCGCCGCGCCGCCCCGACCGCCGCCGGCGCGGTGACCGCGAACCGCTCGATCAGCTGCACCGGGTCGAGCCGCGCGGCCTGCTCGCGCACCTGGTCGGCGACCACGTGGCCGTAGCGCCGGGCGATCCCGTCGGGCCGGTTGAAGTCACGCGGCAGCGCGGCCGCGCTGCCATGGGTGGGCTCGACGGCGTCAGTCCTGGGCGCGATTGTCCGGCCTGAGCTTCCCGGCCCAGGTCAGTGCCTCCTCGGCCTCGGCGGCCAGTCTGGTGACGAGGTCGGCCGCGGAAGGCAGATCCGTGATGAGGTCGACGGCCTCACCCGCCCAGACGGGCAGGCGAGGAATCGCTCCTCGTCTCACATCCTCCTGGTAGTCCTGACGGGCCTGGGAGTCGCCGGCCAACTCCGACTCCCGGCCGCGCCATCGGTCGAGATAGGGGTGGCCGAGCGTACGGGCGGTGTACTTCCCGGTCGGCCAGCTCGCGCCGCGGGCGATGTCCAACACGCTGTTGCGTTCGGTGTCCTGTCCGCGTCCCTCGACGATGGCCCTACTGACGGAAGGGTCGACCAGGGCTTCGGTCGTGGCCTGGAAGCGCGTGCCGATGAGAGCTCCGGCCGCACCCAGGGCCAAGGCCGCGGCGACGCCACGCCCGTCAGCGATCCCGCCGGCCGCCAGGACCGGTACTGGTGCCGCGAGGTCCACCACCAGCGGCACGAAGGGCAGGGTGGACCGCCCGCGGCGGGAACCGTGGCCCCCGCCCTCGGTTCCCTGCGCGACGATGACATCGGCGCCCACGTCCACGGCGCGCCTGGCCTCGTCCAGATCGGTGACCTGAACGATCAGCACCGCGTCCGACCGGCGGATCAGATCGACGAACGGGCTCGGGTCACCGAAGGACAACATCACTGCCGCGGGATTGAACTCCAGTGCCTGCTCTACCGGACCGGCATCGATCGCCCACGTGAGAAAACCGGCACCCCACGGCTGGTCGGTGCCCTCCGCGACGATCGGCAGCTCTCGCTCCAACCAGGCCCGATCCCCGCCCGCACCGCCCAGCAGCCCGAGGCCGCCCGCTCGGGAGACGGCCGCGGCTAATGCGCCCCCGGCCGAACCGCCCATCGGTGCCAGCACGATGGGGTGCCGCACGCCCAACAATTCCGTCAACTCCGTCGACAACGCCATGGACGCATCATCACTCGCCCTTCGCCGGGGACGACCACTGCTGGCTGTCGGCACGACAGGCGATGCCATGGCCACGCCTGTTCTTACCTACGTATTGATACACGTGGTTTAATACGCACGGTGACCGCCAACGTCGTCGACCCGGATCGACCTGGAGATCGCCTAGTACCAGTTGGTCACGCTCCTCGGTCCGAATGCCGGTCGCGAGGGTCCCGAATATCTACACTGAGTGCCGCGCAGGGTCTACGCGGGAGCGTCCCGACCTGCGCAAACGCGTCATCTGGGAAGTCGCCGTTCACGTTGTTCCACGTCTCGTTCAGTGTCTGTCAAGTACGCACTCGTACGTCGAGCCCCCGTGACGGCTGACCTCATCGGCCACGCCGCCCGCTGAAGGGACGATCCGGGAAGCGAGAGCCCGCAGCTAAGGAGCTTGAGATGCCAACCCGAGTCAACCGGCAGACCGTAGACGTGTCCGCCTACCCCGACCTCCTGGTCCTGTACCTCGGCATGCGGGTGAACCGCATGTATGGAATCCGGACCTTCTTCAGCTTCGGCCGAAAGATCAGTCAGTCTGTCGCGGATAAGCCCGATGGACTGCTGCTGCACGAGCCGGTGTACTACTCGTTCTTTCCCATGAATATGGGGATGCGCCAATACTGGCGCGACCTGCCCTCGCTGCTCGCCTTCGCCCGATCAGAGCCGCATCGGCAGTGGTGGTTGGACTTCCTTCGAGACTCCGGCGGCACAGGTTTCTGGCACGAGACGTATTCGGTGAAGGGCGGCATGGAGGCTGTCTACGACGACGTGCCCAAGCCGCTCGGCTTCGGGCGGTTCGCCGGGATCCAGCGCGCACGTGGCCCCATGTTCGGCTCCGCGGCCCGCCTGGGACGCACCGACAGCGGCGACCCGGCCGTCTCCGAGACCGAACTGTACGAATCCTAGCCACCGCTGGAGGTGTTGGCCGCGCCCCTGACGACCCGGTCAGGCCGGGCGACGGGGGCGCGCCAGGCATCGCAGCGCCCAGCCGAGGGCGACGAGCGAGGCGCCCGCGACCGACAGCGGGATCGTCGAGCCGGCGCCGGTGACGGGCAGGATCCGCGGGCCGGCCAGCGCGGTGTTGCCCGGATCGCCCACCGGGATCGTTGGCGAGGTGGCGTACCCGGGCCCGGTCAGCGTGTCGATGTAGCTGTAGCAGCCGGCCGCCGAGATGAACGTGTCCGGCACGGCGTACGGCCCATCACCGGTCACCGCCAGCGCGCCGCCGGAGCGCACCGGCGCCCCGGCGAAGCTGGCACCGGCACACGACCCCTTGTGCGGCGCCGGCACCGGGCCGAGCAACTGCCAGGCCAGGGTGCCGGGCTGACCGCCGGTGCCGGTCACCGTCACCGTCTGGTGCAGCGAACCCCCCACCAGCACGCTGGTAGCACTGATCACGCCGGTGATGGCGGGCGTGGGCGCGGTGCGGGCCAGCGCGGTGTTGCCGGGGTCGCCGGCCGGGATCGACGGCGAGGTGGGGTAGGCGAATCCGGTCAACGTGTCGGTGAAGCTGTAGCAGCCGGCCGAGGCGACGGCGGTGTCCGGCACGGCGTACGGGCCGTCGCCGGTCACCGGCAGCGTGCCGCTGGCCAGCACGGGTGCGCCGGCGAAGTCGGCACCGGCGCAGGATCCGCTCACCGGGGCCACCGGGCCGAGCAGCCGCCAGGCCAGGGTGCCGGGCTGGCCGCCGGTGCCGGTCACCGTCACCGTCTGGTGCAGCGAACCCCCCACCAGCACGCTGGTGGCACTGATCACGCCGGTGATCGAGGGCGCGGGCGGGCCCGCGCACAGCCCGGCCGGGAACGAGGTGACGCCGATGTCGCCGGTCCAGGTGTTCGCCGTGCCCGCGGTCCCGCCGCCGGTGGTCTCGTCGCGGCAGTCGGTGCTCACGCTGCCGCGCGCCACGTTGCCGGTGACCGAGAACTGGGCGCCGCCCTGCAGCCAGATCCCGTTGCCACCGGCCGCCGGGCCGGACACCGGGTCGCCGACCCCAGCGTCGCGGACCTGGTTCCCGCTGATGGTCACACCGGTGGCCACCGGGCCGGCGGTGGAGCTGGCCGCCACGCGTACCCCGTTGAGCCGGCGGGTGATGGTGTTGTCGGCGATGCGTACTCCGCTGGACGGGTTGGCGGAGTAGAAGATGTTGTTGAGGTTGACGCCGGACGCGGAGCCGCCGTCGATGGTGTTGTTGGCGATCGTCACATCGTCGTTGCCGCCGCTGACGAACATCGCCGAGCCGGCCGCCGGGTCGTTGGGATTGGTCCGGCCGATGGTGTTGCCGGAGATCTCCACGTGCTGCGCGAGGAACAGCGCGACGAAGTTGCCGTCGTCGACGCTGGTGTTGCCGGCGATGGTGAGGTTCTGGGACCGGGTGACGCCGTCACCGACCCCGGTGGTGTTGATGGCCGGCCGGTTGCCGGCGAAGGCGTTGTCGCTGATCGTCACGTTGCTGGCCACGCCGCTGGTGAAGAAGATCCCGTTGCCGGACGACGAGCCGGGCGCCGTGTTGCCGGTGATCCGGTTGTGGTTGATCAAGGTGGGCACGGCACCCGAGGCGCGGAAGTTGATGCCGGTCGTGTTGGCGGTGATGATGTTGTCGATCCAGGTGTACCCGTCCCCTGCGTTCGTCACGGCCAGGATGCCGTCGTCGTCGCCGACCGGGACCGCGGCTCCGCGCAGCGTGAATCCGTCGATGACGCCGGTGGTGGCGGCGCCGGCGTAGGTGAACTCGCCGGTGGGCGAGGAGACGATCGACTCCTCGGCGGGGTCGGCGCGGCCGGTGCGGGCGTCGACCCCGAACTGGGCGCCGAGCAGGGTCAGGTTCTTCGTGATCGGCACGCTCTCGGCGTACAGGCCGGCACAGACGTAGACGATCGAGCCGTCCGGTACGGCCGCCACGGCGGCGCCGATCGTCGCGAACGCGGGCGCCGGGCAGGTGGCGCTGGCCACCCCGACGACCACGGCGCCGGCCGGCGGCGGTACCACGTCGGCCGCGGCGGGCCGGCTGGGCAGGCCGGCCGTTGCCGCGCCGATACCGACAAGCAGGAAAGCTCCGGCGCAACGCCCGAGACGCCCGAATCGCATGGAGCGCAATATAGCGCCCTAAAAACGGGCTATAGCCGCGTTTCCATTCTTCGCGGAAAACACGAGCCCGATCCAGGTCCGCGCCCGAGACCAGCCGGCACGGCCGGTAACCCCGACGCGACCGCGGAGCGGGGCGGGGCGGGGCGGCCCATCAGTGCCCCCGGAAGGCCTCCTCCAGCCACCAGGCGCCGCGCGCGGCGGTCACCTTGGCGTCCACCACGAGCGGCCGCGGGCGCGGGCCGGCCAGCCACTGCCGCACCGCTTCGAGGTCCTCGGCGGCGCGCACGGTGACCGCGTCGCAGCCGAAGCCGCGCCCGATCGCCGCGATGTCGGTGTCCGGGAACGTGACGGTCGACAGCGGGTGGCCGTCCGGGCCGAAATGGTGGACCTCCGCGCCGTACGCCGCGTCGTTGTACACCACGATCAGCATGGGCAGGCCCAGCCGGACCACCGTCTCCAGGTCCGCCACGCCCATCAGGAAGCCGCCGTCGCCGCAGGCCGCGACCGGCAGCCGGGCCGGGGCCGCCAGCGCGGCACCGATCGCGGTGGCCAGGCCCAGCCCGATCGACTGGTACGCCTGGGTGAAGCAGAACCCGTCGTCGTCGGGTACGGACAGGTACGCGCTCGGGTACCCCATGAAGTTGCCCGAGTCGACGGCCAGCACCCGCTGCGCGGGCAGCAGGTCGTCCAGCCGGATCGACAGCGTCCGGGGATCGATCCGCGACCCGTCGCCCTCGTCCTGGTACGGCACGTCGCGCAGGCTCGCCCCGGTCGCTATGCGCTCCCGCAGGCCGGCCGTGCGGTACCCGCCGTCCGCCGGCCCGCCCGCCGCCGACGCCGAGCCCGCAGCGCGGGCGCTCAGCTCGTCGGCCACAGCGCGCGCGGTCAACCTGACGTCGCCGCGCACGCCCAGGTCGACCGGCCGGTGCGCGCCGAGCGCGTCGGCGTCCACGTCCACCTGGGCGACCCGCGCGTGCGGGCCGACCAGCTTGCCGTGGCGCATGGTCCACATGTTCAGCCCGCAGCCCCAGCCGACGATCACGTCCGCGTCCGCGATCAGCTCCGCGGCCAGCGGCGAGGCGAAGCCGCCGGACACGCCCAGCGACCACGGGTCGCCCGCGAACAGCCCCTTGGCCACCGCCGAGGTCGCCAGCAGCGCGCCGGTCAGCTCCGCCAGCCGCCGCAACGGTTCCCGGGCCCGGGACAGCCGGGCGCCGCGACCGGCGATGAACACCGGCCGCCGGGCCCCGGCAAGCAGGTCCGCCAGCCGCGCCACCGCGTCGACACTCGCGCCCGCGCCGTCCGGCTCGCCCGCCGGCCCGGCGGGCTCGGCGTCGGCGGGTACGGCGTCGGCGGGCAGTTCGGCCGCCTGCACGGAGAGCGGCAGGTTGAGCAGCACGGTGCGGCGTTGCCCGACCGCGAGCTGGTAGGCCCGGGCCGCGTCGGCCAGCGCGGTGCGCGGCGAGGCGACCCGCTCGGAGACCGCGCCCACCGCCCGGGCCAGCGCCGGCTGGTCGACGAAGAAGTTCGACCGGGGCTCGGTCGCCTCGGCGGCCAGCACGAGCAGCGGGGTGCGGCTCTTCGCGGCCTCGGTGATGCCGGTCAGCGCGTTGGTCAGCCCGCAGCCCTGGTGCACGCTGAGCGCGGCGGCCCGCCCGGTGACCCGACCGTACGCGTCGGCCATCGTGGCCGCCCCGCCCTCGTGCCGGGCGGCCACGAACCGCGCGCCGGCGTCGACCAGCGCGTTGGTGACATGGAAATTGCCGCTGCCGACCACGCCGAACACGTGGTCCACACCGAGCCGGGCCAGGTACCGGCCCACCGCCTCCGCGACCCGCATGTTCGCCGGCCTCCCGTTGGTTGTGGCCGCCGTCAGCGCTCGACCAGGGCCAGTACCCGGGCCGGGCTGCCGGAGCCGTTCACGATGGGCAGCGGCGCCGCGACCACCACCGCGCCCGTGGCCGGCAGCAGTGCGAGGTTCTGCAGCTGGGTCAGCCCGTACTTGTTCGCGCCCAGCAGGAACGAGTGGCACGGGAACGGCGGGTCGAAGCCGGGCGCCGCGCCCGCGTCGGTGCCGACCGTCTCCACCCCGATGCCGATGACCGGCGCCTCCTGTGCCAGCCAGCGGGCGCAGGAGGGCGAGATGCCCGGGGTGTGCGAGCCGGTCTCGTCGGCGTTGAGGAAGTCGCGCTGCGAGTTCGAGCGCGCGTCCCAGCCGGTGCGGCACAGCAGCCAGCCGCCCTCCGGCAGGGGCCCGTGCGCCTTCTCCCACTCCCGGACGTCGTCGATGTCGAGCAGGAAGTCCGGGTCCTCGGCCACCCGGTCGGCGACGTCGATGACCGCGGCCGGGGCAACCAGCCGCCGGGCCGGTACCTGGGCGATGTCGTCGCCGTCCCGGCCGGTGACCCAGTGCACCGGGGCGTCGAAGTGGGTGCCGACGTGCTCGCCGGTGCGAATGTTGTTCCAGTACCAGGCCGGGCCCCGGTCGTCGTACCGGCTGATCTCGTCGAGGGAGAACCCGACCGTGTTGGCGAAGGGCTCCGGAAGTTGGAGGATCGGGGTCGTGTCGGTCAGCGGCGCGGTGAGGTCGATGACCTCGATGGTGCCGGAGGCGAGGGCCCCCAGCAGGTCGGCGAGCACCGGCACGGCGTCTCCTTCGGGTCGAGGGGTCGGGCGGGCGGCGACCGGCCCGCCACGCCGAGCCGGTCGGGATTGGCTCCCACGTCCGGCGGTGCCGGCCGGGCCGCACGCGCATGTTACCTATCGGGCCCCCCGGAAGGGGAAGTGCTTGCCCTCCTCGTAGACCGGCCACGGCTGGTAGGTGTTCACGCCGGGGTCGCCGCGCAGCAGGAACGCGCTGATGTACGGCTGCTCGTCACCGGTGATGCGGGTCGACGTCGGGATGTACCGGATGGTCAGCCCGCAGCGCCGGTGCGGCGAGGTGTTGGCGTTGCTGCCGTGCACGATCCTCGGGTGGTGCACCTCGACGTCGCCGGGGCGCAGCACCATGTCCACCGCGTCGGCCTCGTCGACCTCCACCGCTATCTCCTGGCCCAGCACGCTGGCGACCTCGGTCACCTCACGCATCGCCTGGGTCTGCATGGTGTGGCTGCCCGGGACCAGCCGCACGCAGCCGTTCTCCGGCGTCGAGTGGTCGATCGCCAGCCAGAGCGTGACCACCTCCATCGGCTCCAGCGGCCAGAACGCGCTGTCCTGGTGCCACAGCACCGGCTGGCCGGAGCGCGGCGGCTTGCTGATGTAGTGCGAGGCGAACAGCGCGAGGTCGGGCCCGACGAACAGCTGCGCGATGTCGACGAGCCGGTCGTCGCCGACCAGCCGGAGCCAGAACGGGTCGTCGCGCAGGAACATGTGGCCCAACTGCTCGGGCCGCACACCGGGGTGGCGGCCCTCCAGCCAGCTCACGTGGTCGCTGGCCTCCGCGATGAGGTCCGCGTCGAGCACGTCGCGGAAGATGGCGTACCCGTCCCGGCGGTACGCCTCGAGCGTGTCCGTGCCGGTCTGGTTGGTCGTTGTCACGATACTCACCTCCGTGTCGAGAGGACTTGACTGCCGTTGGTGCCGGCGGCGGCCAGCGGCGCGCCGACCGGGTCGGTCAGCAGCTCCAGCAGTTCGGGGAAGGCCAGGCCGCCGAGGTCGTCCACGCCGAAGTGGCCGTACCCGTGGAACTCCCGGTAGGCCAGCCCCGGCACCGCGTCGCGCAGCAGGCGCACGCTGCGCTGGATCTGCTCGCCGTCGTCGTCGGAGTTGGCCACCGTCACCCCGGCCGTGCGCGCCACCAGGCCGGGGTCGATCTGGAAGTCGAAGAAGCCCGGTGCCCGGTCCCCGTCCGGGTCCAGCCACGGCGCCACCAGGACCATCCGGCTCACCCGCACCGACGGGTGTTCAGACAGCCAGCGGACCAGGAAGCCCGCGCCGCAGCTGTGCCCCACCAGCAGCGTGTCCGGGCCGACGTCGAACCGTTCGAACTCGCGGCACCAGGCCGGGTAGTCCGGCGCGTAGGAGTGCGGCATCTCCGGCGTGTGCGCCGGGATGTCCCGCACGATCAGCTGCTTGGCCAGCCAGGGCAACCAGTGGTGGTTGCTGCTGGACGGGGTGTCGGGATCGTAATACTCCTCCCGCCCCGGCTTGCCGTGCACGATCACCGCGTTGCCGGCCGGAGCGGTGAGTTCCGACGGAGCCGGATCCTGCGCCCCGTCGCCGCCCCGCCTGCCCGATTCACTCATGACTCTCCCTTGTGCGGTACTCCCGTGGACTGACTCCGGTCACCTGCCGGAAGACCCGGGCGAAATGCTGCCCGGAGCCGAAGCCGACCTCGATGCCGATCGCCGTTACCGGTACGTCGCTGGCCCGCAGCAGCTGCGCGGCGCGCCTGACCCGGCACTGGTTGAGGTACCGGTGCGGCGGCACGCCCAGCTCGCGGGCGAACAACCCGGCCAGGTACGTCGGGGCCAGCCCCACCGCGCCGGACAGTTCGCCCAGCGTCCAGTTGTGCTGGTAGTCCCGCTCGATCAGGGCGCGCACCCGGGCCACGGCCGGGTGCGCCGCCAGCCGCGGCGCGGTCCCACCGGGCGCCAGCAGGCGACTGACCGAAAGCACCAGCCGGTCCACGGCCAGCGTCAGCCCCTCGTGCCGGTGGGCCCGGTACGCGGTCAGCTCCTCGACCAGTTGCTGGAACGGGTCGCCCAGCGTGACCGCGTCCGCCCGGTGCAGCACCCGCGGCAGGTCGCGCCAGCGCCGCGCCAGCGCCGGCTGCCGGGCGAAGGCCGGCGCCAGGTCGAGCGCCGCGAAGTAGAAGTGGTGGGCGCCGGTCGACTCCTCGGCCATCTGGTGCGCCACCCGCGGGGCGACGCCGAACAGGTGCCCGGGCGCCAGGGCGAACCGCTGACCGTCGACCTGCCAGCGGCTGACCCCGGTCACCTGCAGGTACAGCTCCCAGACCGGATGGCTGTGCGGCCGCACCAGGAATCGGGACGGGGCCCACTGCTCGCCGGCGTGGCGCAGGCCGCTGGGGTGCTCCCCCAGCTCCGCGTGGAACCCGGCGCGCAGGCCGGCCGGTCGCCACACGCCCGGCGCGCCGGGGTCGCCCGCCCGCGCCGCCGGACCGGGCACCTGAGGATCGTGCACGTACTCCTGCACAACGGGCAATCCCTCCGGTCGGGTCCCCGCCTACCGTCGGGCCATGGACCTCTCGACCCTCGACGCCGCCCAGCAGTCCCTGCTGCCCGGCCCGTCCGACGTCGCGTTCTACTCCGAACACGGCTACTGGATCTCGCCGGTGATCCTCCCCGACGACCTGCTCGACGCCGCCGCGCGCGGCATGGACCGGTACTACGCCAGAGACTACGACGCCGACCCGCCCGGCGTGGGCGGCTTCGAACCCGGCGACGGGAACGGGCTGCGCAAACATGACTACGCCTCTCTGCGGGTCAACGAGCTGGCCCGGCTGGTGGCCTACCCGCTGATCGGTGCCACCGCCGCGGTGCTGTCCGGCAGCGCCGGCATCCGGCTGTGGCACGACCAGTTGCTGTACAAGCCGGTCGACGAGCCTGGCGTGCCGGCCAACGTGGGCTGGCACACCGACCGCCAGTACTGGCTGTCCTGTGAGTCCGAGCAGCTGCTCACCGCGTGGGTGGGCTTCCACGACGTGGACCCCGACGGCGGCTCGGTGTCCTTTCTGGACGGCAGTCACCGGTGGGACGTGACCGGGCTGGACTTCTTCTCTCAGGACCTCGGCGGGCTGGAGGCGCGGCTGACCCGGCAGGGGTATCCGGTGGCGGCGCGACCCACCCGGATGCGCCGGGGCCAGGTCAGCTTCCACCACTGCCGCACGGTGCACGGCAGCGGGCCGAACCGGGGTGCCGGGCCGCGCCGGTCGCTGGCGATCCACCTGCAGCCGGCCGCCAACCGCTACCGCCATCACCTCACGGCGGCCGGCGAGCCGGCGCGGCACGGCAACGACCGGCTCGTGCGCGGCGTCGACGGGGCACCGGACTACGCCGATCCGCGGGTCTGCCCGACGCTGTGGCCCCCGGCGCCCGCCGCGTAGCCGGCCGCGGCGGGTTCCGCGCCCCGGCCCGCCTCGATGAGAGCCGAGCCGTCGGGGATCGAGCCGTCGGGGATCGAGCCTTCGGAAGCCGGGCCGGCGGGCGGCCGGGCGGCCGGGCCGGCGGGCGGCACGGCGAGCACGGTGCCGTCCGGCCCGGCCGGCACCGGTCGACCGTCCACAGTGACCAGACACTCCCCCGCCGCCGCCACCACGTCGACGCACCGGCCCCGGAAGCGCAGTCCGTGCAGTGCCACGGTGCCCTCGGCAACCGGCCGGGGCGAGACCACCAGCGCGCCGTCGGACCGGGGCCGCACGCCGAGCAGCCCGGTGAGGATGGCCTCGGCGCCGGTGAGCCCGGCGATGACGTTGGCCCGCCGACCGACCGGCGGCGCGGCCGGCCGGTCGCAGTAGTGCTCCTGCGGGAAGTACGGGAAGTGCCGGCCCATCCACAGCAGCCGGCGCAGCACGTCCCACGCCAGCGCCGACTCGCCCCGCTCCCACAGGGTCAGGGCGAGCTGCGGCCCCTCCCCGCTGTACGCGCCGCCGCCGGACCAGTCGACGTCGCCGAGCTCGTAGTGCCGCTCGTCGAGGGCGCTGACGCTGCTGACGCCGTACTCGCCGAGGAACGCGCCGGGCCGGACCTGGGCGAGCAGCGCCGCGGCCATCTCGTCGGTACAGGCGCCCGCGCGCAGCGCGTCGAACGCCTGGATCGAGTACGCCAGTTCGGTATGCCCGTCCGGGTACCGGCTGCGGAACCAGCCGGCCTCGGCGTCCCAGAGCTGCCGGGCCACCTCGGCGCGGACCCGCCCCGCCGCCTCGCGCAGCGCGTCGACCGGCAGCCCGGCGCCGGAGCAGTCCGCGAGATCGGCGAGCATTTCCAGTGACCGGGCCCGTTCGGCGTTGGGGCTGGCGACCACGTGCTCCCACCCCGCGCCCCGCATCTCCAGCAGGTTGTGCTGATCGCCGTAGTCGCGCAGCACGCCCTCGGGCCCCCACGGCGCGAACCGGCCGTCCAGCGCCTCGTGCGCGTCGTGCAGCCGCCCCACCAGCGAGGGGTCGATGCCGTGCGCGGCCGCCGCCGCGTACCCGAGGGTCACCAGCGACCAGGCGCTGTACGCGTACGGCACGCCCAGGCCGGTGCCGTCCGGAGCGATGGCGTAGTGGTGCGTCAGGTCGGCCGCGATCATCGCCTCGATCACGGCGGTGACTCGCTCGCCCAGCATCAGCGTCAGCAGGTGCGGCGCGTACCCGCCGGTGTCCCAGGCGTACCCACACACCGCCCCGCCGTCCAATCCCGAGGTGGCCACGAACGGGGTGGTGACGAACCCCGGCCCCTCCCACAGGCAGACCAGCCCGCTGGCCAGCGACCGGCGGTAGTACTCGTCCAGGCCCGGGATGTCGGTGGTGATGCGGGGCACCCGGGCGAGCGCCTCGCCCAGCCGCTCCTCCCAGCGGCGGGTGGCCCGCCGCGCGGCCGCGACCAGGACCTCGCATCCCGCGACCGGGCCGCCCGCCGCATTCGCAGCCAGCGCCCCCGGGTCCGACGCACCCGAGCCGGCACCGTCGGCCGGGGCGGAGCTGTCGGCCGGGGCGCCGCCGTCGGCCAGGGTGGCGCCGTCGGCCAGGGCGGCACCGTCTCCGGACGGGCCGATGCCGATCCCGAGGGCGAACACCCGCTCGCCGCCGGGCGGCAGCTCGACCGACAGTCCACCGTGGACAAGAGTGACCGGCGGACCGTCCGCGCCCGACCCCGGTGGCATCCAGCCCCAGTCCCGCAGTGGCACGTGCCGGCCGCGATCCGGGGACACCTCGGGGCGCAGCCGCACCGGCAGCGCCCGGTCGGTCCGGTTGCGTACCGCGATCTCCAGCAGGTAGCCGGGTTCACCGTGCCGGGGGGTGAGCGTGCTGCGCACCGCGACGGACACCGGTGTGCCGTCGCGGTACTGGTGGTACGTGCCGTGCCGCTCGATGCGGTCCGGCCGCCAGGTGCCGCCGGCGTAGAGCAGCCCCCGGTCGCCCGCGCCGCGCTCACCGGTGTCGAGCACCGTGGCGCCGTCCACCTCCAGCGCGACGGTCAGCCTGCCGTCGGGCACCGCGTACGGCGGGGCGAACCAGCCACCGACCCCGCAGACCGTGCGAGGAAGCGGCGCCACCGTACCGGTGCCGCTGCCCACCCAGATGTCCCCGGGCGGCGCCACGCGGCGCAGGTCGAAGGCGAAGTCGTCGAGCGTGTACGGCGGCATGGCGTGCTCTCCTGACGGGTCGGCGAGCGGTGAGGCAACGGTCGGTGGCGCAACGGTCGGTGGCGCGCGCCCGGCGGGGCCGATGGCGGCGGCACGAGCCGGGTCGAGTTTGCTGGACCGGTCCAAAGTCGCGGTGCTGATCTCGATGGACCGGTCCAAGATGAATGCGTCGATGTTGGCACGACGCGGTGGTTAGCGCAACGAGAACGTGCGTGAACAGCGAATCGTCGACGGTGTATTGACGTTGGACTGGTCCACTGTTAGCGTCCCGGCAGCGCGTTGGACCTGTCCAACGACCCGGCCCGCACCCGCCAGCCGCGGCGCGAGCCGGGTCGGTGGTGCGGGCGAGCACCCCCAACGCCCCTTTCGGGGCGGCTCACAATTGGACGGAGGTGGGCACGATGGCCAAGCTGACCATCCGCGACATCGCCGCTCTCGCCGGGTTGTCCAAGTCGACCGTGTCGCTGGTGCTCAACAACAGCCCGCGCGTCGACCCGGCCACCCGCCGGCACGTGCTCGCCGTCATCCGCCGGCACAACTACGTGCCGAGCTTCGCGGCGACCGCACTGGCCAAGGGCAGCACCCGGCTGATCGGGATGATCGTGCCCGGACTGTCCTGGCACATGGTCGCCTCGATCAACCTCGGGGTGGCCGCGGTGACCGAGCGCACCGGCTTCGACATCATCCTCTACACCGCCACCAACGATCGGGACTACTACGGCCCGGTCATCGACCGCATCCTGACCTCCAGCATGTCCTCGGGACTGCTGGTGGTCACCGACCGGCAGCCGCTGGACCCGCTGGTCGCGCTGCACCGTGACGGCATGCCGGTGGTGCTCATCAACACCCTGGGCACGCCGGTCGACCTGCCGTCGGTGACCGCCGACAACTATGAGGGCGCGCTGGCCGCCGTCAACTACCTGCTGCGGCTCGGGCACGAACGCATCGCCTGCGTCCAGGGGATGATGGAGTTCCAGTGCTGCCAGGACCGGTACCTCGGCTACCTGACCGCACTGCGGGAGGCGGGCATCCAACCCGACCCGGAGCTGACCAAGCCGGGTGAGTTCGACCCGGAGACCTCCCGTGCCCGGGCCCGCGAACTGTTCGCCCTGCCGAAACGGCAGCGGCCGACCGCGGTCTTCGCGCACAGCGACTCCACCGCGTACGCGGTGATGAAGGCGGCGGCCGACGCCGGCCTGCGGATACCCGAGGACGTATCCATCATCGGATTCGACGACATCGAGTCCGCCGCACAGATCCACCCGCCGCTGACCACCATCCAGCAGCCCTTTGTGGAGATGGGCCGGCGAGCGGCCGAACTGCTGCTGGCCGGCATCCAGGCCGCCGACGCCAGCGCCGCGGACGCGGTCCGCGCGGTCACCGGCGGCGGCGCGAACGACCACGACGCCGGGGCCGCGAACTCCGACGGCGCCGCCCGACCGGTGCGGCTGTCGCTGCCGACCAACCTGATCGCCCGCGCCAGCTGCGGGCCCGCCCCGGTCACCCGGGAGCGCCGCGCCCGCGCCCAGACCACCACCACAGCATGAATACCCGCGGCCACGGCCCGGCGCGGCAGCGCCGGTAGCCGCGGCCGGCGGCACGCACCCTCTCCGGCACCGCCCTGGGCGGCGTCGCGGGATCCCGCGTGCCCGGCTAGACCCACACGGCCGTCCACCGGAGTCCACCGGCGGACGGGGAACCTCCTGCGCACACCCCCGCTGGAAGGGATCCGTACATGAGACGTAGCTTCTCGCGAGGCAGACGATCCGCCTGCGCCGCCGTGCTGGCCGTCCTCGCGGCCACCGCCCTGCAGGCATTCTCCCTGCCCGCACACGCCGACGCGGCACCGTTCCCGGTGCTGCCGCCCGATCCGCTGACCACCTTCACCGAGTTCAAGTCCCTGCCCACGTCGGCCGCCCAGATCGTGCCGGTGACCGGCGAGGCCGACTTCACCCAGGCCCTACAGATCGCGGTGCCCAACGGCCCGACCAGCACCGGGCTCGACGGCGAGTTCGAGATCACCCTCGGCACCCCGACCGCCGCGGCGGTGACCGCCGGCGACGCCATGGCGGTCACCGTGTGGGCCCGCTCCACGCAGCCCATCGCGGGCGGCAGCACCGGCAACGCGCACCTGGTCTTCGAGACCGACGGCAACCCGTTCACCAAGTCGCTCAACGCCGCGCTGCAGTTCGGCGCGGACTGGCAGCAGTTCACCTTCCCGTTCCGGGCGGCGGTCAGCTACCCGGCGGCGGGCGCGCACCTGAACCTGTGGCTCGGGTACGGGGTTCAGACCCTCCAGATCGCCGGCGTTTCGGTCACCGACCTCGGCCCCGGCACCCCGGCCGCGTATCCGAAGGTGACCTACGACGGGCGCGACCCGAACGCGGCCTGGCGCACGGCCGCCGACCAGCGCATCGACGAGTACCGCAAGGGCAACCTGAACGTGTCCGTGGTGGACACCAAGGGCAAGCCGGTCAACGGCGCCACCGTGCGGGTCTCCGAGCAGCGCAGTGCGTTCGACTTCGGCACCGCCGATGACGCCTCGCACCTGCTGGACGACCCGTCGGCCGGGGTGAGCGCCACCGACGCGGCGAACATCCGCGACATCAGCACCAGCCTGTTCAACGAGGTGTCCCTGGGCAACAACCTGAAGTGGAGCCACTGGGAGAACCAGACCGAGCGGGACACCCTGACCTACCCCGCGCTGCAGTGGGCCCGCGCGAACGGGCTGACCATCCGCGCGCACAACCTGGTCTGGCCGTCCTTCGGGAACATGCCGGCCGACGTGGCCGGCCTGGCGAACGATCCGGCGGCGCTGCGCGCCCGGGTCGACGCGCACGTCACCGACGAGGCCTCCGCGATGAACGGCATCGCCGACGAGATCGACGTGGTCAACGAGCCGTACTCCGAGCACAACCTGCAGGACATCCTCGGCCAGAACGAGATCGATTCCTGGTTCGACCTGGCGCACCAGGCCGCACCCGACGCCCGGCTGTCGCTCAACGACTACGGCATCCTGGAGAACGGCGGCGAGGAGGGCCGGCACCGCAGCTACGACTACAACCTGGTCAAGTCGATGAAGGCCGCCGGCACCCCGATCGACGTGATCGGCATGGAGAGCCACTTCAACGGCCTGCAACTCACCCCACCGGACCAACTGCTGTCCATTGTGGACCAGTTCGCCGCGCTCGGGGTGAAGGTCGGCGTGACCGAGTTCGACGTCAACACCGACGACCAGCAACTGCAGGCGGACTACACCCGCGACTTCATGACGGCGATGTTCTCCGACCCCAACGTCACGGAGCTGGCCAACTTCGGCTTCTGGGCCGGCAACATCTACACCCCGCTCGTCGCGCTGTACAACCAGGACTGGTCGCCCAAGCCCGCCGCGCTGGTCCTCCAGAACCTCATCGAGCACCAGTGGCACACCGACGTCACCGGCGGCACCGACAAGAAGGGCGACTACACCGTCCGCGGCTTCCAGGGCGACTACCTGGTGACGGTGACCGTGGGCGGCGTCTCCAAGCAGGTCAAGGTGTCCATGCCGACCACCGCCGGCGCCTCGGTCACCGTGGTCGCCGACGGCGTGGCCAGCTCCCCCGCCACCGCCCCGATCAACCCGGTCGGCGACGGCGACTTCGAGACCGCCACCAAGGGCTGGACCCCGCTGGGCACCGGCCCGGCCACCAGTGCCGACGCGCACAGCGGCTCCGGCGCGCTGGCACTGGCGCCCGGCAGCGGCGTGACCCAGAACGTCATCGGCGTGGCGAGCGGCACGAGCTACCTGCTGTCCGGCTGGGCCAAGCTGTCCGGCCCCGGTACCCAGTGCTACATCGGGGTGCGCGGTGGAGCCACCGCCGGCAAGCCCACGTTCCAGTACGAGACGAGCTACGCCGACGAGCGCGCGTACACGCAGAAACTGCTCGCGTTCACCCCGCCCGCCGGTACCACCTGGACGCAGGCGTTCGTGTGGTCCAATCCGAACCCGACGTCGGCCACCTGCGACGCCGACGACGTGAGCATCACCCCGACCTCCGGCACGGCGCCGCCACCGCAGGCACCGCCGGCCATCACCCCGTACCTGCCGACACCGTCCACATTGGGCAACGGCACCCTGGAGAACCGGGCCACCACCAACGGCTGGTACTGCCTGGGCACCTGCGCCCTGAAGAACTCGGGAACCACGCCGCACACCGGCGCCGGTGACCTGTCGGTGACCGCCCGCTCGGCGGCGTTCGCCGGCCCCGCGCAGGGCGTTTCCCTGCCCAGCAACGGCGGCCTGTACGACTCCTCGGCCTGGCTGCGCCTGGCCCAGCCCGGTACCGACACCGGCATGGTCTCGCTGAAGCTGACCACGTCCACCGGTACCGTCACCTACCGGTTCGGCAACGCCACCATCACCGGCGACGGCTGGACCCGGGTCGGTGCCAGCAACGTCAAGGTGAGCTGGTCCGGCACCCTGACCAAGGCCGAGTGGTGGATCAGCACCGTGAACGGCACCGGGGACCTGCTCGTCGACGACGCGTCCTTCGCTCCGATGGCCACCCCGGTGGCCGGCGCGGACCTGATGACCAACGGCGACGCGGAGCAGGGCATCGCCAACTGGTACTGCTTCTCCCCCTGCGTCGCGCAGGCCGCCACCGACCAGGCACACGGCGGCGCGGGAGCGGTGCGCGCCACCGGCCGCACGTTCAACTACACCGGTCCCGCCCAGGGCGTGCAGGTCACCAATGGCGCCCAGTACAAGACCTCGGCCTGGGTACGGATGGCCAGCGGGGCCGCGGACACCACGGCCGAGGTACGGCTGAAGCTCACCATGACCGACGGCTCCTCGGTGACCATGCCGATGGCGTCGGCCCCGGTGAACGCGGACGGCTGGACCCTGCTGTCGGCCAACAACGTCCCGGTCAGCTGGACCGGCACGCTGGCCAAGGCCGAGTGGTGGGTCGACACCACCACCGGTGCCGACGACTTCTACCTCGACGACGCGGCGCTGCAACCGGCCGGGCCCGAACAGACCGCGTTCAGCCCGGTGCAGCCCACCGCCGCATGCGTGGTGAAGGACGACAAGGGCGTCTTCACCGCCTACTTCGGCTACTCCAGCGCCAACGACTACTACATCCCGGTGCCCGTGGGCGCCGACAACACGTTCGGTACGGGGGCGGCCGATCGCGGCCAGACCACGTACTTCCTGCCGTACCAGAGGCCCAAGCGGGTCGCGGTCAGTTGGGACGGCAAGACCCCGCTGACCTGGACCCTCGACGGGTACTCGCAGACCGCCACGAAGTCCTCACCCGCCTGTTGACGCACCCCCCGCCCGCCGGCGGCCTGCGCCGCCGGCGGGCCCGATAGGAGGAAAAGCCATGTCGTCCCCAACCTTCAGCCGCCGCTCGCTGCTGCGCGCAGCGGGCCTGGGCGCCGGAGCCGCCGCGCTGGGCGGTGGGCTGGCCGCCTGCTCCTCCAGCTCGTCCTCATCCGGCGGCGGCATCACCGTGAACTACTGGGACTCGTTCGTCAGCCAGGCACCCTGGGTGGACAACGAGATCAAGCTGTTCGAGAAGGCCAACCCGAAGATCAAAATCAAGAAGACCACCCAGGTCGCCGACCAGTACCCGAACCTGGTCTCGCTCGCGTTCCGCAGCGACAACGCGCCGGACATGTTCCAGCTTCCCAAGAGCCCGCCGCTGACGCAGCAGGTGACTCAGAACTGGTTGACGCCGCTGGACAAGTGGGCGACCGACTCGTGGAAGTCCCGGTACCCGGAGAACAGCTTCATCGAGGGCAACAACGAGTTCGACGGCAAGATCTACAGCGCACCGTTCGCCGGCCCGGCCCCCTCGCTCCAGCTGTACATCCACAATGGAGTGTTCAAGAACGCCGGGCTCACCAACCCCGACGGCTCCGTCGCGATCCCGAAGACGTGGGACGACGTGAGCCGGGCCGCCGCCGCCATCAAGTCCAAGAGCAACGGCAAGGTGTACGGCTTCGGGTTCGGCAACTCGCAGAACACCACGCTGGCCTGGTGGCTGGACCTGTTCGTCCGCGGTGCCGGCTCCCCCGGCGGCGCGGCCAGCGCCGGCATCGACAGCCTGGACAGCCGGGTCGGTAAGTGGACCTACTCGTCCGACCGCAACTACGCCGACGTCATCGCGCTGCTGCTGAACTGGAAGAAGAACGGCTACATCTACCCCAACTCGATGAGCATCTCCGACGAGCAGGCGCGCGCCTACTTCGAGCGGGGCCAGTTCGGCATGACGGTCGGCGGGGTGTGGAACCAGCCCGAGTGGACCGAGCACAAGTTCACCGACTACAGCCTGATGACCCTGCCCTCGCCCACCGGTACGCCGCAGGCGCTGTTCTACGGGCCGCCCGGCGGATACCTGTTCGCCATATCCTCCAAGGCGAAGCACCCCGACGAGACGTTCGCCTGGTTCGACTGGCTGGGCGGCGTGGATTCCGGCAAGCGCTACGTGGCCTCGGGCCAGGGCCTGTCGATCTACCCGGAGTCCAACGACACGAAGGACGTGACCTCCAAGCCGTTCGCGCAGTACGTCGCGATGGCCAACACGGCGGTGTACGGGCCGCAGCCGACGATCCGCAACCCGGACGTCGCCAAGCTGACCCTGGACACGGTCAAGCCGGACATCAACGACGTGCTGGCCGGTGCCTACACCGGACAGATCAAGAACGTCGCCAGCGCGCTGTCGGACCTGGAGGGGCACCGCAACGCGGGGCTGTCGGACGCGATCAAGAAGGCCAACTCCTCTGGCGCCAAGGTGAACGCGAGCGACTTCGTCTTCCCGGACTTCGACCCGTTGAAGGCCTACACCACCAAGCCGGCGTCCTGATGGTGGCGGTCTCCCCCACCCGCCGCGCCGACCCCGCCCCGGCGTCCGCGCCGGTCGCGAGGCCGGCGCGGCGGCGCGCCCGCAGGTACCTGTGGTCGTACCTGTATCTCGCGCCGATGGTGATACTGCTGCTGGCGTTCATCGTGTACCCGATCGTGGCCTCACTCTGGTACACGCTGTACCAGTGGGACGGAATCGGAGACCCGACCACCTTCGTCGGGCTGGACAACTTCCGCCAGATCATGCACGACAGCATCTTCTGGCGCTCGCTGGCGCACACCTTCGTGTACGCCGCGATAGTGGTGCCGGTCCAGCTGGCGCTCGCGCTGGCCCTGGCACTGGTGCTCAACAACCGGCGGCTGCGCTTCGCGTCGTTCTACCGCACCCTGTTCTTCCTGCCGGTGGTGACCTCGGCGGCGGTGATCGGCGTGGTCATCCAGCTACTGGTGTCCAACTTCGGCGACTCGATCAACACGGTGCTGATGGACCTGCACCTGACCCACTCGCACATCGACTTCCTCGGCGATCCGCACTTCGCCCTGGGCATCGTGATCGCGGTCGGCATCTGGCACACGTTCGGCTACAACCTGGTCTACTTCCTCGCCGGGCTGCAGACCATCCCCGAGGAGCTCTACGAGGCGGCCCGGCTGGACGGCGCCGGCCGGGTGGCCCTGTTCCGGCGGATCACCATCCCCATGCTGCGCGGGGTCGGCGTGGTCATCCTGGTACTCGCGGTGATCGGCACCTTCCAGGTCTTCGACCTGGTGCAGGTGCTCACCAGCGGTGGGCCCTACTTCTCCACCGAGGTCGTCAACACGTACATCTACCACCTCGCATTCGGTGGAACCAACGCCAACGCGGTGCAGCCGAACGTCGGGCTCGCCTCGGCGGCGTCGTTCTTCTTCGGGCTGTTGCTCATCGTTTTCTCGGTCGTCCAGGTGGTGGTGCTGCGCACGCTGGTCAAGCGGCGCGCCGCCGGGCGCGAAACGCAGGGAGGCCGGTCATGACGGCGATCGCTGTGGGGCGGCCGGCGCCGCGCCGCGCCGGAATCCGCAACCGGCGCCGGATGGTGTCCGCGATGACCCACGCCGCCCTGCTGATCGGCGGGCTGGCCTGGCTGTACCCGCTGTTCTGGGCGCTGGGCAGCTCGCTGAAGAGCGACGATCAGTTCTTCACCAGCGGCCTCAACCCGATCCCGTCGCATTTCATGTGGTCCAACTACGAGCAGGCGTGGCAGGAGGCGTCGTTCGGCCGGTACTTCCTCAACACACTGCTGATCACCATCGGTACCGTGCTGGTGACGCTGGTGGTCACCTCGATGGCCGGGTACGTGCTGGCCCGCACCCAGTTCCCCGGCAAGAAGCTGTGCCTCGGGCTCGTCTCGGCCACGCTGTTCCTGCCGCACGGGTACACCATCATCCCGATCTTCGACCTCATGCAGCGGCTGCACCTGCTGGACAGCCTGTGGTCCGTGATCATCGTGCAGTCCTCCAGCGGCGTCGTGTTCGGTACCTTCCTGTTCATGGGCTACTTCATGGCCATCGACCGCGAACTGGAGGACGCGGCGCAGGTGGACGGGGCCGGCTTCAACCAGACCTTCTGGCGCATCATGCTCCCGCTGTCCGGCCCGATGGTGGCCACGGTCGGGCTGTTCACCGCGATCACCGCGTGGAACAGCTTCTTCCTCCCGCTGGTGTTCACCCTCGGCCGGCCGGAGCTGCGTACCCTCGCGGTCGGCATGTACGCGTTCATCGGCGAGAACTCCACCAACTGGACGCTGCTGTGCGCCGGGACGGTCATCACGCTGGCCCCGATCATCCTGCTCTTCCTGCTGCTGCAACGGTTCTTCGTCAATGGTCTGGCCGGCGCCGTCAAGCAGTGACAACGATTCCTGGAGGTTTGATGTCCGCCGCGGTCCGCACCGCCATCGTCGGCACCGGAAGCCGCGCACAGCTGTTCACCGAGGGGCTCGCCAAGCGCGACGAGTACCTGGTGGTGGCGCTGTGCGACCGCAACCCGGCGCGGATGGCCTTCCACAACCAGCTGCTGGCCGCCGCCGGGCGGCCGGAGGCGGCCACCTACCCACCCGATCGGTTCGAGGAGATGCTGCGCGAGCAGCGCGTCGGTCTGGTGGTGGTGACCACAGTGGACGCCACGCACGACGGGTACATCGTGGCGGCCCTGCGCGCCGGCCTGCGGGTGATCACCGAGAAGCCGATGACCACCGAGGCCGGCAAGGCGCGGCGGATCCTCGACACCGTACGGGAGACCGGCAACGACCTGACCGTGGCGTTCAACTACCGGTTCAACCCGGTGCACCAGCGGGTACGGCAGCTGCTCGCCGGGGGCGCCATCGGGCCGGTGACGTCGGTGCACTTCGAGTGGCTGCTGGACGTGCGGCACGGCGCGGACTACTTCCGCCGCTGGCACCGGGACAAGGCCAACTCCGGCGGGCTGATGGTACACAAGGCCGGGCACCACTTCGACCTGGTGAACTGGTGGCTTGCTGCTGCCCCCCGGGTGGTGTACGGGCGGGGCGGGCTGACGTTCTACGGCCCCGAGGCCGGGCGGCGCAACGGGTACGCGCGTGACTACGAGCGGGCGCACGGCGCCCCGCCGGCCCAGGACGACCCGTTCGCCCTGCACCTGGCCGACAACCCCACGCTGACGGCGCTGTACCTGGACGCCGAGCGCCACGACGGCTACCTGCGCGACCGCAACGTGTTCGCCGACGGCGTCACCATCGAGGACGACATGGCGGTGCTGGTCGGGTACGACACCGGTGCGTCGATGAGCTATCACCTCACCGCGTACTCGCCGTGGGAGGGGTACCGGGTGATGTTCAACGGCCCCCGCGGCCGGGTGGAGCTGGAGGTGGAGGAGTCGACCTGGACCCCGCCGCACGAGCGGGTGCTCTCGGCCCGGGGCCAGGTGCACGGCCACCTGGCCGCGCCGACGGCCGGGCAGACCCGCATCACCCTGCGGCCGCTGTGGGAGCCACCGGTCGACCAGACCGTCGACCACGACCACGCCGGGCACGGCGGCGCGGACTCCCGGCTGCTCGCCACGCTGCTGGACGGCGACCAGGCGCAGGCCGGCGACCGGGCCGGCTCGCGGGACGGGGCGCTGGCCCTGGTGACCGGGCTGTCCGCGAACCGCTCGTTCGCCACCGGCGAGGCGGTACCCACCGACACCGTCCTCGCGCTGGACTGATCGCTACCGGACGCGACAACGGGCGGCCGTCGATCGACGGCCGCCCGTTGTCGTTGGTGATTCGACCACTCCGGCTGGGCGCGGCTCACGCCGCGAACCGGACCAGTCGTTCGCTACGCGTCGCGCCGCTTGAACAGCCAGGCGCCGAACAGCAACGGCACCAGCCACTCGATTGTGATGGTGAGGTAGCCCGCCCAGGGCGACAGGTTGCCGGCGGTGTGCACCGTATCGGTGATGTGCTGGCCGGCGTTGGCGGTGAAGTACTTGTTGATGTCCTTGCCCCACTGGCCGGGCAGGGCGTTGGTCAGCAGCGGCGCCACGAACAGCACGCCGACGACCGCCCCGATCGAGCCACCGGAGTGCCGGATGAGCACCCCGGCCGCGAACCCGAACATGCCGCTGGCCAGCACGTACAGCCCGCCGCCGATGACCGCGCGCAGCACGCCAGGGTCGCCCAGGTGCGCGGCCATGTCGTGGTGGGACCAGAAGATCATCGAGACGAAGAACGCGCCGAACGCGGTGATCTCACCGACGATGAACGCGACCACGCCGAACACCAGCCACTTGGCGAACAGCAGCCGCATCCGGGTCGGTACCGCGGTCAGCGTGGCCTTGATGCCGCCGGTCGAGTACTCGCCCGAGATGACCAGCGCGCCGAGCACGGCGATGGCCAGTTGCCCGAGCAGCAGGCCGCCCAGGGCCGAGCTGGTCACGTCCAGGCTGGCGCGGTCGGCCGGGCTCATCCGGCTGAGGTTGGAGCTGGCGCCCCAGGCGAACAGCGCGGACAGCCCGACGGTCACCACCACCAGCGACAGGATGGTCCACAACGTCGAGCGAACGGACCAGATCTTGGTCCACTCCGACCGGATCACGTGCCCCAGCGACGCACCGGTGCGCCGACCCTCGAACTGGACGGCCGACGACTCGGCGGTCATGGTGCTCACTTCGCACTCCCCACGGTGGCCTGGACCTGCTGCTCGCCGACGCTGGCGTGGTACTCGACCGAGTCCCGGGTCATCTCCATGAACGCGTCCTCCAGCGACGAGCGCTGGGCGAACAGTTCGTGGATGGTGACGCCGTTGGCCGCGGCGAGGTCACCCACCGCGTCGGTGGTCATGCCCTCGAGCTCGATGAACCCCTCGACCTGCCGGGGCTTGGCCCCCTTGGCGACCAGCGCGTCGAACAGCCCCTGGACCTGCGGGGTGCGCACCCGCACCCGGCCCGAGGAGTTCTGGTCGATGAACTCGCGCGTGCTCATGTCGGCCAGCAACCGCCCCCGACCGATGACGATGAGGTGGTCGGCGGTCAGCGCCATCTCGCTCATCAGGTGGCTGGAGACGAACACGGTCCGGCCCCGGGCCGCCAGCGACTGCATGAAGTTGCGGATCCACAGGATGCCCTCGGGGTCCAGCCCGTTGACCGGCTCGTCGAACATCAGGATCTGCGGGTCGCCGAGCATCGCCGCGGCAATGCCGAGCCGCTGCGACATGCCCAGCGAGAAGCCCTTGATGCGCTTGCCGGCGACCTCCGACATGCCGGTCAGCTCCAGCACGTCACGCACCCGCCGGCGCGGCAACCCGTTGGACTGGGCGAGCGAGAGCAGATGCGCGCGGGCGGTCCGACCGCCGTGCACATCCTTGGCGTCGAGCAACGCGCCGACCTCCCGCAGAGGGGCCCGGGCGGCGGTGTACGGGCGGCCGTTGACCAGTGCGTTGCCGTGCGTCGGACGGTCCAGCCCGAGGATCATTCGCATGGTGGTCGACTTGCCCGCACCGTTCGGGCCGAGGAAGCCCGTCACGGTGCCCGGCTTGACGGTGAACGACAGGTTGTCGACGGCTAGCTTGTCGCCATACCTCTTGGTGAGGCCCTGGGCCTCAATCATGGCTCCCCCGGTTGGATTTTTGGTGGGCGCGGCGCGCCCTCACCGACAGCTACGAATTCTACCGATAGCGCGCACACCGGCTCGCGCCGCCGCGCACGGAAACCGGACACCCCCCACCACCTGCCCCAATGCGCCAGATGAGCCGAAACACCGCCGGTAGCGGGTGCCGACCGGCCTCGCCCGGCGGCGCGCTTAGGCCCGGTTTGCCCGGCGGAACCCCGGGTAATCGGCAGTCGACATCCGGTTCGCTGTCAGGTAACCGATTGTCATCATCCGGCACTTCGAGGGGGCCCTCATGGCACGGCAGGCCGACGTCCGTCCGGTGGTCAAGATGCGCAGCACCGCCGGTACCGGCTACACCTACGTCACCCGCAAGAATCGGCGCAACGATCCCGACCGGCTGGTCCTGCGCAAGTACGACCCGCTGGCGCGCCGGCACGTCGAGTTCCGGGAGGAGCGCTGAGGTCGACGGCGGCGCCGGGGCCCACGCCTCCCTAGCGACAAAACACCGCAAATCACAATTTACTCTGACATAGCCGTCTAGACCACGCCACTCCTTAACCCCTATACCCTGGCAAAAGGGACAAAGCGACCATGGGGGTAGGCGTGGGGCGCCACTACTCGACGTTCTATGTCGTGTTCACGATCGGGCTCATGGTCGTCCTGATCTCGTTCCTGGTCGAGGGCCGGCGCCATCGCCGCCGGCTCGGCAGCATCCCGACCAGGGTCGTCATCAACGGCATCCGCGGCAAGTCCTCCATCACCCGGTTGGTGGCCGGGGCGCTGCGCGGCCAGATGGTGACGATCGCGAAGACCACCGGCACGGCGGCCCGCTTCATCTTCGCCGACGGTCGGGAGATCCCGTTCGAACGCCGGTTCGGCATGCCCAACGTCATCGAGCAGCTCGCCGTCGTCGCCGACGCGGCGCGGGCCGGCGCCCGAGCGCTGGTGGTCGAGTGCATGGCGGTCAACCCCGACCTCCAGCAGCTCAACCAGGAGAAGCTGATCCAGGCCACGGTGGTGGTCATCTCCAACGTGCGCGAAGACCACCTGGACGTGATGGGCCCGTCCCTGGACGACGTCGCGCGGTCGCTGGCCCGCTCGATGCCGGTCGGCGGGGTGTGCGTCACCGCCGAGCGGGACCGGCTGCACATCCTGCGGGCGGAGGCGGACAAGCGGGGCTGCGTCCTGGTCGCCACCGATCCGCGCGACGTGTCGGACGAGGAGCTGGCCGGGTTCGGGTGGGTGACGTTCAAGGAGAACGTGGCGGTGGCGCTGGCCGTGGCCGGGCTGCTGGGCGTGCCGAGAGCCGAGGCGCTGGCCGGCATGTACCTGGCCGACCCCGACCCGGGCGTGCTGCGGGTGGACCGGTGCGAGCACGGCGGCCGGTCATTCCTGGCCGCGAACCTGTTCGCCGCGAACGATCCCGAGTCCACGCTGATGAACCTCGAGCTGCTGCAGGACTCCGGACAGCTGCCCGGCTCCCTGTCGATGGTCATCAACTGCCGGCCGGACCGGATCGAACGCAACGGCCAGATGGGCACCATCGTGGAGAGGATCGGGCCGGAGCGGGTGTACCTGATCGGCACGCCCACCCGCTCCGCGCTGCGCACCATCCCCGACGCGCTGCGCCACCGGGTGGTCGACCTGGGCGGCGAGCATCGCAGCGGCAGCCAGATCCTGTCCGCGATCACCGCCACGATGCCCACCGACGAGCACAGCCTGGTGATGGTCGGCAACATCCATGGCCGCGGCGAGCACCTGCTCGACGCGCTGGCCGGCGAGGCGACCCGGGCACCGGGCGGCACTCCGGTGCCCGCACTGGCGTGCCTCGACGGCGGCGTCGAGGCGCCGCTCGTCCCGGAAGCGAACTGAGATGGCCGCGCACGTCGACTTCGACAGCTCGACCGCCAGCCTGGTGCTGGCCCTGGGGCTGATGTTCTCCTTGGTCTGCTACGCGTTCACGAACCTGTCCCCGGGCGGGATGATCGTGCCGGGCTGGCTAGCGCTGACCCTGGTGGAGGGCGTGGACACCATCCTGGTGACCGGCGCGGCCATGGTCGCCACGTTCGCCGCGGCCAAGCTGCTGCAGCGCTGGTCGATCCTGTACGGCAAGCGGCTGTTCGCCGTGGTCGTGCTCGTCGGCGTGTTCCTGGAGGCGACCGCGTTCCTGGCCCTGCACAGCCGGGCGCCACAGCTGTTCCCGCACGACACCCTCGGCTTCGTGGTGCCCGGTCTGGTCGCGTACCAGCTGGTGCGGCAACCGAAGCTGCCGACCCTGGTCGCCACCAGCGTCATCACCCTGGCCTCGGCGGTGGTCGCGCTGGCCGTGGTGACGCTGTGAGGCACCTGAACCGGCGCCAGATGCTGGGATGGTGCGTGGCGGGTGCCGCGGCGGCCGGCAGCCTGGGCGCCGCTCCGGTGCTGGCGCCGCAGGTCAAGGAGAAACTCGACCAGTCCGAGGTGCGGGCCAGGGCCAAGCGGCTGTTCGGGGCGTACCGGTACGAGCGGATGAGCCGCCCGGACCGCACGCTGGTCTACGACGAGCGGGGCGCGCCGGTCGCCACCCTGACCGAGGGCGCCCGGTCGGCCGTGTTCACCGGCGGCCACCGCAGGTTCGCCGAGCCGGCGTCGACCCGGGCGCACGTCGACTCCACCAGCTGGGTGCGGCTGGCTCCCCGGCCGTGGCGCTTCGGCGCGCAGTCCCAGTCGTGGTTCACCGGGTGGTTCGCCGCCCAGCCCGGCTCGACCGGGCCCGACGCGCTGAGCCTGGCGATGCAGTACGTCACGGGTGCGCCCCGGCGGGTCGACGGCGACGGCGTGGCGTACGCGGGCGACGCCGGGTTCGGGCCGCTCGTCGGCGGGCAGCGCGACCAGCAATCCGACTTCTACGACTACCTCGGCGTGCCGTGGACCTGGCCGGACGGCACCACGTCCGCGCCCCGGCCCCAGCGGTACCGCGACGTGGACTGCTCCGGGTTCCTGCGCCTGCTGTGGGGGTACCGGATGGGCCTGCCCATGGTGGCCGGCGCGCGGGAGCGGGGCGTGCCGGGGCTGCCCCGGGAGGCGCACCAGATCGCCTCGTCCGACCTCGCGGTCCCGCTGTTCGACAGCGGCGCGAAGGCGCCCTCGGGCAAGCAGCTGGCCCGGCTACAGCCGGGCGACCTGGTGTTCTTCGCGCTGCACCGCGACCCCCGGTACCTGTCGCACGCCGGCCTGGTGCTCGGCGAGGACAACCAGGGTCACCTGCGGTTCGTCTCGTCCCGGCAGACCATCGACGGCCCCACCATGGGCGACACCGGCGGCGCCGCCCGCCTCGACGGCGCCGGTTACTACCCGCGCGCGGTACGCCGCGCGGTGCGCCTGTGAACCGCCCGGGCGGCTACTTGGGGATGGCCGTGGTCAGGCAGAACGGGTGGCCGGCCGGGTCCAGCATCACGCGGTACCGCTCCGGCACCGGCTGCACGTCGGCCGGGCGGGCACCGAGCCGCACCGCCTCCGCCTGGGCCTGCTCCAGGTCGTCCACGGCGAGGTCGAGATGCATCTGCTTCGGCACCGAGCCGTCCGGCCAGGTCGGCGGCTGGTAGTCGGGCACCCGGACCGCGGCGAGCCCACCGAGGCCGGTGTTCAGCACGACGAAGTCCTCGGTGCGCATCACCTCCTGGCCGCCGACAAGCTGTGCCCAGAAGTTCGCGAGGGTGGTCGGGTCATCGCAGTCCAGTGCGACGGCCGCGAGGCGGGCTACTGGCATGATTTAGATCATAACATCGAAGATCCAGTCAGGCCGGTCGGAAGCGCAGCGCGGACCAGACGTCGTCCACGGCGACCTGGCGGACCGGCTGCACTCCCCGATCGGACAGCAGCTTGACGAGTACGTCGCGGCTGAGGTCGGTGCCGAGCTTGCCCGCCTTGGGGTAGGCGATCCAGACCAGCTTGTCGGCGAGCGCCGCCTCGACCGCGGCCGACGCCGACGGGGTGTCGAGGTCCGCGCTGCTGCGCGCGAAGACGAACACCACCTCGGCGCGCTGCGGGGTGGCGGTGCCTCCGGGCGCCTCGATCTCCGGCGAGGACGGCGGCCGGTTCAGCACGGCGATCGACTGCCCCGGCTTGATCTGCAGTTTCGCGCTCAGGTCCATGCCCGCATTATGCCGCCCCCGGCCGCCCACGGCCGCCCGTCGCCGGTCACCGCAGCCCGGCCGTGTCGCGCAGGTGATCGAAGATGATCTGGTCGACGGCGGAGACCCGCGGCCGGTCGGCGTACCCCAGCCAGACCACCTCTTCGATCTCGTTGTCCGGCCGCGGCACGCCCTGGTAATCGGCGGTGTAGCAGGTCATCCGCACCACGGTGCTGGCCGCGTGGCCGTGGGCCTGGGCGTGGAAGGTTCCGACGTACTCGGCGGTGCCGGCGTCCAGCGCCACGCCCAGCTCCTCCCGGACCTCCCGCAGCAGGGTGTCGAGGTCGCCCTCGCCGGCCTCCCGCTTGCCGCCGGGCAGGTAGTAGACGTCCTTGCCGCGCGAACGGGTACTGAGGATCCGCCCGTCCTGGACGCGGATCCAGGCGACCTTGTCGATGACCGTCACGGCGCTCGACTGTACGACACCCCGCGGCACGGCGACCGCGGCACCGCTCACCGCGCGATCGGCGCCACCACTTACCGCGCGATCGGCGCCACCACTTACGGCGCGATCGGCGCCACGCCCGGCCGGCCCGTCCGGCCGCTGGCCCGAACGATCTCGAGGAAGAACTGGGCGTGCCGCGCGGCGCACTCGTCGTCGGCGAGCACCCCGGCGGTACGCGCGGCGGCGGCGGCCAGCCGGGCCCGCAGGTCACCGGATTCGGCCAGCGCCCGCAGCGCCGCCGCGAGCGCGTCGGGCGAATCCGGCGCGACGAGCAGCCCGTTCTCGCCGTCGCGGATCCACTCACTCGAGCCGCCGCCCTCGGTGGCGATGATCGGCTTGCCGCAGGCCAGCCCCTGCAGGACGGACTGGCCCAGGGGCTCCGGCCGGATCGCGGCGTGTACCAGGATGTCGATCGAGTCGAGGAACCCGGCGAGGTCCTCCACGTGCCCGAAGAACGTCACCTGCTCGGCGATGCCCAGCCGGACCGCCAGGGCGCGCAGGTCGTCGGCGTACACCGCCTCGCCGAGCGTCGGCGCCCCGGCGAAGTACGCGCGCACGCCGGTGCCCCGGAACAGGTGGGCGAACGCGTACAGCAGGATGTGCTGCCCCCTCGCGTGCTGCAGCCGCCCGACCATGCCAATCGCCCGGACCGGCCCGGGGGCGCCGGCCACCGGCGGCCGGGCCACCCGGTGCGGGATCCCGATCGGGCTGGGGATCACGGCCGCGGCGGCGTTCGGCGGGATCAGTCCCTCCGCCGACTCCAGCGTCGACCGGGCGTTGGCGATGACCCCGTCGGCGTGCTTCAGCCCGAGCCTGGTGAACGCGGTGAAGCCCGCGCGACCCAGGCTGTGGGTGTCCACCACGTCGCGCAGGTGCACCACCAGCGGCACGCTGCGGCCCCGGTTGGCCAGCGCGCTGATGATCGCCGCGGCGGCCGTGTTGGTGTGGATGACGTCCGCGCCGACGAACAGCGGGCTGCGCCGCAGTGCCCGGGCGCAGGCGCGCAGGGCCGCGTAGTAGCGCGCGGCGAACGCCGGGCTGCTGCTGCGGGTGCCGCCGCCGGGCAGGCCGGGCAGGTCGCGGTCCAGCTCCACGCCGTGGCCGGCGAGCCGGTCGAACGCGTCGTCGGCGGGCACGCCGCCGGACAGGTCGCCGTCGCCCTCGACGCGCGGGGCGCACAGCGCGGCGCGCCATTCCCGCTGCGCGGTCAGCAGCCGGACCAGGGCCCGCTCGGCGCCGCCCGCGTATCCGGTGTGGTCCACGTGCAGCACGCGCAGCGCCCGCACGCCTTCGTTCGCCGGGCCCTCACGGGTGAGAACGCCGTGGGACGTGAAGGCATCCGAGGCATAGCCGGCGGCATCGGCCGGAGTCATGCAGCCCTCATGCCGGCAGCGTATACCATGCCCGCCGGCCCCTCCCGGGTCACGACGGGGCCGTGAACCGGCCCGGCCCGGCCGCCGCCCGCGCCCGGCCGCGCGCCGGGGTTCCGGGCGGCCGGCGGCCGGGGCTCAAGGGGTGATCCGGCAGGTCCGGGCCTCGCCGCCGCTCGCTGTGCCCATCCTGAGAGGGCCAATTTGACGTTCAGCTTCGGGAGCTACCATGCCCCGGCCACCATGCTCCAGGCTCACCGTGGACCACCCCCGGTACGGACCCCTGACTTGACGGCCGGTAAGCTGAGTTCAAAAGACATATCGGGTTAAAACGGGGACCAGGAGGTCGGCGGGTGTTTGCACGAGTAGGACGGGTGGTGGTCCGCCATCCGTGGTGGGTCATCCTCGGCTGGGTAATCGCGGCGGTGGCGATCGTGTCACTGTCTCCCGGCCTCACGTCCACCACCGACGAGTCCAGCTTCCTGCCGACTCACTACGAGTCGATCCAGGCGGCAAACGTCCAGTCGAAGGCGTTCCCGCAGGCGTTCACGCCGGCCGCGATCATGGTCTTCGAGCGCCAGGACGGCAGCGCGCTGAGCGACCAGGACGCCGCCAAGGTGACGCAGGTCGCCAAGTCGCTGTCGGACGAGAAGATCGCGGGCGTCCAGCAGATCGTGGCCACCCCCCCGTCGACCAACAAGCTGGTGCAGACGGCGGCCGTGGCCATGGCCGATTCCACGGGTCCGACCGACAAGACCCAGACGAACGCCGTCACGACGCTGCGCGACGACGTCAAGCCACTGCTCTCCGGCACCAACCTCAAGGTCGGCATCACCGGCTCGGCCGCCCAGCAGCTGGACTCCCAGAAGTCCGGCAACAAGGCGGAGGCGATCGTCGGCATCGCGACCATCGGGTTGATCATCGTGCTGCTCCTGGTGATCTTCAGGAGCCCGGTCGTCGCCCTGCTGCCGGTGATCACGATCGGCGTGGTCTCCCAGGTGGCCAACGGCCTGATCGCGATCTGTAGCAAGGCGTTCAACCTCAAGGCCGACAGTTCGATCAACGAAATCCTGATCGTGGTGCTGTTCGGCATCGGTACCGACTACATCCTGTTCCTGATGTTCCGATATCGAGAACGGCTGCGGGCCGGCGAGGACGCCAAGCAGGCGATGGTCAGCGCGGTGACCCGGGTCGGCGAGGCGATCGCCTCGGCGGCGGGCGCGGTCATCATCGCGTTCCTCGCACTGACCCTGTCGAGCCTTGGCCTGTTCAAGTCGATGGGCCCGTCGCTGGCCATCGCCGTCGCGGTCACCCTGCTGGCCGGCCTGACGCTGATCCCGGCGGTCGTGTCGCTGCTGGGCACCAAGGTGTTCTGGCCGTCGAAGGCGTGGCGCTCGGCGCCCACCTCGTCCCGCGCGGCGGCCGTGGGCCGCGCGTTGGGGCGCCGCCCGGGGCTGTTCGCCGGCGGCGCCGGCCTGGTCATGGTGCTGCTCGCCATCGGCGCGCTGGGCTTCAAGGCCAACTTCGACCTCGGCTCCAGCTCGCTGCCGAAGAACGCCGAGTCCACGGTGGCCCTCGCTGACCTGCAGAGGGGCTTCCCGGCCGGCTCCACCGAGCCGACCAGCGTGTTCCTTCAGGAGAAGGCCGGCACGCCGCTGGACAAGTCCACGCTCGCCGCGTTCGCCACGAAGCTCGAGGCGGTGCACGGGGTCGGTCAGGTCACCGGGCCGCAGCTGTCCAAGGACGGCAGCGTCGCCAACTACTCCGTGATCCTGAGCTCGGACCCGTCATCCTCGACCGCGATCCACACCATCGCCCCGCTACGCACGGCCGCCCACGCCGCCGCGCCGCCGGGCACCACGGCGCTGGTCGGCGGGCTCACCGCGGTCTTCGCCGACATCCAGCACGCCATGGACCACGACTACCTCATCGTGTTCCCGGTCGCCGCGGTGCTCATCATGATCATCCTGGGACTGCTGCTGCGCAGCCTGGTGGCGCCCTGGTACCTGATGGCCTCGGTCGGCCTGGGCTTCGCCGCGACCCTCGGCGCCACGGTCCTGCTGTTCCAGAACGTGCACGGCGACCCCGGGCTGCTGTTCATCCTGCCCGTGTTCATGTATCTGTTCGTGGTCGCGCTGGGCACCGACTACAACATCCTGATGATCGCGCGATTGCGGGAGGAGGCCCGCGAGGGCCACAGCCCGCGCGAGGCGGCCGCGCTCGCCCTGCGGCACGCGGGGCCGACCATCGCCGCGGCCGGCGTGATCCTCGCCGGTACGTTCGCCTCGCTGCTGCTCGCCGGCAACGACATCCTGTCCGAAATGGGATTCGCGGTGTCCTTCGGCATCGTGATCGCCGCGTTCGTGATGGCGATGTTCTTCACCCCGGCGATCACCGCCCTCATCGGTCACCGCGCCTGGTGGCCCGGCCACCAGGACCGGGCCGCGCACCAGCCGGACGCTGCCCGCGAGCCGGTGCAGGCGTCCGCCGGCCGGTAGGCCGGACCGACCGCACAGGCGGCGCCCCGCTCACCAGCGGGGCGCCGCCGCCGTTTTTCCGCCCCGGCGCGCCTCAGGGGCGCACGGTCGCCGGCAGCAGCGCCGCGACGAGGTCGCGCAGCAGCGCTATGCCGTCCTGGCTGAGCACCGACTCGGGGTGGAACTGCACGCCGGCGAAGCTCGACCCGCGCAGCGCGTGCACGTCGCCGGTCGCGGGATCCCGGGCGAGCTCGACCGTGCCGTACCGGCCGTCGTGTCGGTCGCTGTCGTGCCGAGCGGTGAACGTGGAGTAGAAGCCGACCCGGGTCGAGCGGCCGAAGATGTTCACCTCGCGCTGCATCCCCTGGTACGGGCTGTCCTTGCGGTGCAGCGACAGGCCCAGCACCGACGCGAGCACCTGGTGGCCGAGGCAGACCGCGAGCATCGGCTGCCCCCGCTCGATCAGCCGCTCCACCAGTCCCCGAAGGGCCGCGATCTTCGAATCCGACGCGAGGCGCGGGTCGCCCGGCCCCGGCCCGGGCACCACCAGGTCGTACCCGTCGGTGTCGCCGATGTCGGTGTGCGGGCGCATCGCGACCGACAGCCCGAGTACCCGCAACTGGTGGGTCAGCATGCCCGTGAAGGTGTCCTCGGCGTCGACGATGAGCACCCGGCGCCCGGCCAGCGCCCGGTCGCGGTACTCGTGGTTGTCGCGGGGACGCATCCAGAACGGCGCCAGCGTCTCGTTGCGCCGACGCAGTGCCGCCTGAACGTCGGGGTCGGCCGCGAGCCGCACGACCGGCCGGGCCGGCCCGGGCTCCGGCGCCGGGTTCAGGCCGAGCGCGGAGAGCACCGCGGCCGCCTTGGCGTGGGTCTCGGCCACCTCCCCTTCCGGGGTGGAGTGCCGCACCAGGGTGGCGCCGACCGGTACCCTCAGCCGCCCGTGATCGTCGATGTCGGCGGTACGGATGAGGATCGGCGCGTCGAGCGTCTGGCGGCCCGCCTCGTCGCGGCCGATCAGGGCGAGGACCGCGCCGTAGTAGCCGCGCCCCCGCTGCTCATGGCGGGCGATCACCCGGCAGGCGTTCTCGATCGGGCTGCCCACGACGGTCGGCGCGAACATCGTCTCCCGCAGCACCTCCCGCACGTCCCGCGAGCCCCGGCCGACCAGCAGGTACTCGGTGTGGGTGAGATGGGTCATCTCCTTCAGGTACGGGCCGACGACCTGGCCGCCGAGGTCGGCGACCCGCGCCATCATCTTCAGCTCCTCGTCCAGGACCATGGACAGTTCGTCGGTCTCCTTGCGGTCGTCGAGGAACGCCAGCACGCGCGCCTTGTCCGGCGGCGTGCCGCCGTGGCGCAGCGTGCCGCTGATCGGGTTCATCATGATCAACCCGTCATCGACGCTGACGTGCCGCTCGGGGGTCGCGCCGACCAGGGTGCGCTGACCGGTGTGCACCAGAAACGTCCAGTACGCGCCCTGCTCGCTGGTCAGCAGCCGAGCGAACACCGACAGCGCCGCCGCGACCGGGTCGCCGACCACGCCCGCCTCGAAGCCACGGTGGATCACGAAGTTCGAGCCCTCGCCCCGGCCGATCTCCTCGCGCAGCACCCGCTCCACGATCCGGGCGTACGACTCGTCGTCGATGTCGAAGGCGCCGCCCGTCAGGGCGACCGGCCGCCGGCCGATCGCCCGAAGCACCTCCTCGACGCCCAGTTGATCCCGCCGCGTCACCTTCAGCACGCTCAACGGCGTGCCGTCGTCGGTACAGGCGAAGCCCCGCTCGCGGACCTGCCGGTACGGGACGAGGGCGAGCACCTCCGGATCGGCGGCGGTGGCCGGCACCGGGATGTCGGCCAGGCTCTCCACGGTATGGACCGGACCGGTCAGCACCTCGATCGTTTCGCGCCCCTCGCGGCGCAGCAGGGCGAACGGTACGCCGGAGCGGAGCGTGTCGAGCGGTGTCGTGCTGGGCTGTTGCGGCATCGTGTCCCCTTCGGGTCGGGGCGGCACACCTCCGAGGGCGGCCGGCCCGGGCCTTGGGCACGAAAAAAGCGACCGCCTCGTGGCGGCCGCGGTGAGTGTGTCACGCGGGAGTGAGCGGGCCGCCTGTCAGGCGGGCCACCAACAGCTCAGTCGTGCGGACATGGGGGGAAGACTACGGCCCGCGGGCGCGCCGGCACAAGTACCCGTCCGAGGGACCGTTAGGCGCACCAACGACGCTGCTAGGCTGGCGGCATGGTGGTACCGGCAGAGGAGTCGGCCGCGACCCGGCTGACCGGCCTGCCGAGCTGGCTGCTGACGCAGGCCGCCGCGCACGCCCACCGGCTGGTCAGCGACGGGTTCGCGGCGGCCGACTCGCGCGGCTACCACTACCGGCTGCTGGCGACCCTGGAAGAGTTCGGCCCGGCGAGCCAGGCGACGCTGGGCCGCCGCAGCGGCATCCACTTCAGCGACATGGTGGCGGCGATCAATGAGCTGGCCGAGCGGGAACTGGTCGAGCGCGCGCCCGACCCGACCGACCGGCGGCGCAACGTCGTGACCATCACCGCGGCCGGGCGCCGGCGGCTGCGCGTCCTGGATCGGCGCGTCGCGCAGATTCAGGACGAGCTCCTAGCCCCGCTCTCCCCCGCCGAGCGGGAGCAGCTGACCGGGCTGCTCGCCAGGCTCCTGGAACACCACCACGCCCGGACGGGGTGACCGCCCCGAAAAAGCCCGGCCACAGCCGGAGTTGCGGCGAGGCGAGCACCCCTGACGCGGCCGCCGTCACCCCACGCGCACGGGCAGGCGGATCGGCCCGCGGACGGTCTGCGAGTTGCGCCGCCGGGTCGCGCCCGCGCGCTGCAGCCCGGGCATCCGCTCGGCCAGCATGCGCAGCGCGACCGTGGCCTCCAACCGGGCCAGCGGCGCGCCCACGCAGTAGTGGATGCCGCTGGAGAACGCCAGGTGCTCCCCGGTCTGCTCGCGCTGAATGTCGAACCGGTTGGGATCCGGGAACGCCTCGGGGTCCCGGTTCGCCCCACCGATCATCGTCACCACGGCCTGATTGCGGCGCACCGGCTTGCCGTCGAGCTCCACCGGCTCCAGCGCGAACCGGATGGCACGCTGCACCGGCGGATCGAACCGCAGCACCTCCTCGACCGCCCGGGGTGCCATGGCCTCCGGATCGGCGCACAGGGCCTTCCACTGCTCGGGATGGTCCAGCAGGGCGTTGACCGCGTTGCCGATCAGGTTGACGGTCGTCTCGAAGCCGGCGATCAGCAGCAGGATGCACATCGGCAGCATCTCTTCCGGCCGCACCTGGTCGCCCTCCGCATCGATCAGGCGGGTGACGAAATCGTCGGCCGGTTCGCGCAGCCGCAGCGCGAACAGCCCCTCGAACAGCTTCGTGAGGGCGGTCCCCGCCTCTTGCAGCCGGGCGGCGTGGGACAGCGACCGGACACCGTCCACCGCGCTGCCGAAGGCGGCGCCGTAGCGGGCGAAGTCGTCCGCGTCCGCGTCCGGCACGCCCAGCAGGTCGGTGATGACCGCGATCGGCAGCGGCGACGCCAGCCCGGACACCAGGTCGAACTGCCCGGTCGCCTCGGCCCGGCCGAGCAGCGCGGCGACGGTCTCTTCGACGCGCGGGGCGTAGTCCATCATCTGCTTGGCGCTGAAGGCGGGCGCGGCGACCCGGCGCAGCCGGGTGTGGTCGGGTGGGTTCTTGCCCAGAAAGGACGCGTCGAAGCCCTCGTCGGCCTCGAAGGTCAGGCCCTCCGGGCGTACCCCGAAGCGCCGGTCCCGCAGCACGGCGCCGCACAGCCGATGGTTGGTGGTGACCCAGCTGCCCAGCGGGGTGGCCACCATCGTGCCCTGCCGGCGAAACCGTTCGTAGAGCGCGTACGGGTCTTCGCGGCCGGGCCGCAGCTGCAGCAGCGCCATCGGTTCACGGCGCAGGTAACCGGCGTACGCCATGTAGGCGCGCTGACGGTACAGGCCGGTGGCGAACGAGAGAACCTGACGTATCGGGGCCATCACTGAATCCTTCCGATTGTGGTGGAGGGTGTGGCGCCCGTGCCGCGTCCGGCTACCCGCCAGTCCCGCCCGGCCGCTGGCCACCCGGGGCGGGCCTGCCGTGCTGGTCGCCGACCGGCGCCGTGCCCTGGTCCTTCGCCCGGCGCTGGCGCCTGCCCCGCGCCAGCTCCGTGGCGAGCGCGTCGAGGCGCTGGCCCCAGAAGCCGCGGAACCGGTCCAGCCACGCGTCGACCTCCCGCAGCGGCGCGTCGTCGATCGCGTAGAGCCGGCGGGTGCCCTCGGCGCGGACGCTGGTGAACCCGCTCTCCCGCAACACCTTCAGATGCTGAGAGACGGCGGGCTGGGAGATCCCGAACTCCGCGCGGATGGTCGTGCTCACCGCGCCGGAGGTCTGCTCGCCCTCGGCCAGCAGCTCCAGGATCCGGCGCCGCACCGGATCCCCGAGCACATCGAACGCATGCACCGAACAAACCTAACACCACGCCAACTTAAATAAGTCTGGGCTTACATTAGGACCCCGAAACCGGCTGGTACGAGGTCGATTTGCTGATGGAAATTAATCAAACACGCTAGGCTCGCGCCGTGACTACCCCTATCTCTGACGAGCACATGCGCACGATGATGACGACCACGAGGGGCTACACCTCGGTCATCCTCAAGTCCGGGCCGAACCGGCACATGGACGGGGTGGGCGCCATCATCTGGGAGCACGGTCGGCGCAACTTCGCGCTGCGCGCCGACGGTCTCATGCCGATCGTATTGCCGGTCATCGACGGCTCGGACGTCTGCGGCCTGTGCGTCTTCGATCTCGACCTCGACGAGACGCGGAAGGTGATGGACGACGACCCAGGGGTGCGGGCCGGCGTCTTCGTCTACGAGGCGCACCCCTGCCGCAGCTTCCCCGGCGACGCCCTGCCCGAGACACCCCGACTCCCGGCCGCGTGAGGCGCACCGGTGGCCCCGACCCGGTCGGGTCGGGGCCACCGGTATTAGGGGGTGGCGCCACCGTCGTCAGGGGTGGGGCCGCCGCGATCAGGCCCGCACGCCCGGCGGAATGATCCCGAAGATGAGTGCGGTCGAACCGGCACCGTCACGGTTGATGTGCCCGCCGGCCAGGATCCACGCGCCGGTGGCCGGCAGCCGTTCCAGGTTGGCGAGGATCTCCAGGCTGATCCGGTGCCGCTGGTACACCAGCTTCGAGACCGTGTACGTCTCGTCGGTACCGACGTCGGGGCTGAACGTGTCGGTGCCGGTCGCGCCGCGGTAGCCCAGCCGACCGGTGTCGATCAGCCACCGTACCGTCGGCACGGCGAAGCCCGGCTGGTGCAGCACGCCGTCCGCGTCCTGGTTCGGATACGCCGGCGTGCCCCACAGCGCGTCCCAGCCGGTCCAGATGATTACCGCCGCTCCGTCCGGGATGCGGCCGTGCGTGCGCTCCCAGTCCTGAATGTCCTTGATGGACACGGCGTAATCCGGGTTGTGCCGGCACCTGTCCCGCACGTCCAGCTTCACCGCCGGCAGGAACAGGTCGGCCGGGTCGAGCTGGTCGGCCAGCGGCTGGCCCGTGTTGAAGTGACCGGGCGCGCCCCAGTGCGTACCGGTGTGCTCGCCCTCGCGCACGAACTGGAGGAAATATCCGTCCTGCGGGATGGTGGCGATCGTCTCCAGCGTGAACGGCGGGTCCCCGGGAAAGACGTTGGTGGTCTCTGGGTCGTTGACGTGCGAAAGGCTCACGAACCGCAGCCCGGAGAGCGACACCGCCGGCCCCGCCGCGTCGGCCGCACCGGCCGCCGCGACGCCGGCGGCCACCCCGCCGACCACCCCGCCGGCCGCGGCCGCCATCAGTCTTCGTCTGTCCACGTGACCTCCAGGCCCTTCATCCCGGCCGACCCTCGCTGGTCGGCGCTGCCAACCTCGGCCGCCGCGACGACCGCCGGCCGTGCCCGGCACCGTTGCCCGGCCCGGCCTCACCGGGAAGCCCGGCCCCCTCGGAAAGCCCGGCCTCGCCGGAGAACCCGGCCCCCTCGGAGAACCCAGCCTCGCCAGAAAGCCCGGCCTCGCCGGAGAGCGCGCCCTCGCCGGAGGACGCGGCCTCCGCCGAAAACAGCGAGGCGAACGGCTCCGGCCGCCCGTACCGGTATCCCTGCGCGTACCGGCAACCCATCCGGGTCAGCGCGGCGACCTGCTCCGCGGTCTCGACTCCCTCGGCCACCACCATCACGCCCATCTCGTCGGCGATCCACAGCATCGCGCGGCACAGCGCCTCCGGCGACAGCCCGCCCGGCGTCGCGTCGGGAAGGTCGGTGAGGCTACGGTCGAGCTTCACGATGTCCAGCGGCAGCCGGCGCAGCAGCGCCAGCGTGCTGTACCCGGCGCCGAAGTCGTCCAGCGCGAGGCGAATCCCCTTGCTCCGCAAGCGTTTCGCACTGCGCACCGCGGCCTCCGGGTCGGCGATGGGCGCGCTCTCGGTGACCTCCAGCACCAGGTGCCGCGGTGCCAGCGCGTGCCGGGACAGGCAGTCGTCGGCGGCCAGCTCGACGTCGGGCTGGCCGAGCCGGCTGGCCGAGATGTTGACGTGCACGCTGACGTCGCCGCCGTGCGCGGCCAGGTAGCCGGCCAGATCGTGGCACGCGCGGTCGAGCACGAAGTCGTCCAGCCGCCCGATCAGCCCGGTGGCTTCGGCGACCGCCACGAACACCGGCGTCGGTACCGGTCCGATGACCGGGTGATTCCAGCGGGCCAGCGCCTCGACGGCTTCCCGCCGCCCGTCCGAGATCCGGACGACCGGCTGGTAGTGGACGTCGAGCCCGGAGGCGGCCGGCTCGGCGGACAGCGCCTCGGCGAGCAGGGCCGGCAGCGTGGCGTCGTCGTACCCGCCGGCGGCGTCCTGCCCGTACGCGACGAACGTGCCCTTGCCTCGCCGCTTACCGACGTACATCGCGGCATCCGCCCGGCGCAGCAGCGAGTCCGCGCCGAGCCCCGGCTCGCTGCCGTCCGCGACCGCGGCGCCGACGCTCGCGCTGACCAGAAACGGCCGCCCGGCCACCTCGAACGGCTCGCGCAGCGAGGCGAAGACGCGCCGCCCGACCTCGTCCGGCCGGCCCGGGCCGCGCTCGATCAGCAGGCCGAACTCGTCGCCGCCGAGCCGGGCGAGGGTGTCGCGCTCGCCGGCGCAGGAGCGCAGCCGGGCGGCGACGTCGCGCAGCACGAGGTCGCCCACGTCGTGCCCCAGGCGGTCATTGATCAGTTTGAAGTCGTCCAGATCGATGAAGAACAGCATGAGCGGCCGGTCCGGGTCGCGGTCGCCGGCGCACGCGTCGGCCAGCCGCTGCCGGAACAGCGCGCGGTTGGGCAGCCCGCTCAGCGGATCGTGGTGCGCCTGATGGTGCAGGCGCAGCTGCGCCTGCGAAACCCGTTCGAGCAGCATCCGGCTGTCGACCAGTGTGATCATCTGACGCAGCACGACCAGCACGACCAGCGTGACCACCGCGACGCCGAGGTAGAGCGCGGCCCGGTCGGAGTGCGCGCCGTCCCGGTCCCGGTTCAGCACGAACAGCCCGGTCGCGGCCAGCGGCAGGTACGGCAGCAGCAGGTGGGCCCACTCGACGGTGCGGGCGCGAAGGACCCGCCGCGACCGCCCCGACCGTCGCGCGGGCGTTCCGGACGTCAGCGCCGCGAGCGCGATGAGCACCGGCCCGGCGACGAAGCCGGCGTTGGCCAGCGGGGCCATGGCCCGCGCCCCACTGGCCACGAGGTAGGCGAAGATGCTGTCCGACACGGACAGGCCGACCAGGCCGAGGCCGAGCAGCGCCAGCTGGGGGCGCAGCCGGGCCGGCAGCGGCCGGGTGGCCAGCAGCAGGGTCACCATCACCACGAGGATCAGGTCGGTGACCGGGTACGCGATGGCGACCGCGAACGCGGCCGGGCTCGACGCGCCGGCCCGCACCACGGCGCCCAGCGTGGTCACCCAGGTGAGGATCAGCAGCGAGCCGACCACGATCAGGCCGTCGAGCACGAGCACCAGCCGGCGGCGCACCAGGGAGCCGCCCCGGTCCGGGCGCGGACCCTCCACGCCCCGCCGTCGCGCCCCGGTGCGACCAGCGGCGGCGATCGCCAGCAGCGCCGCGAACGCGAACACCGGCAGCGTCAGGTAGCCCACGTCCGCCCAGGACGGCGACGGCAGCGCGGTCCTCGCGAAGACCTGGTACCACGACCAGACGAGCTGACCGGCGCTCCACGCCGCCATGCCGGCGGCCATCAGCCGGCGCCAGGACCGCTCGACACCGGTACGGCGCGGCGCGGCCCACGCGCAGCAACCGGCGGCCAGCGCGCCGGCGCCGAACTGGGCGGCGTCGTCGATGACCGTGCAGACGCGGTCGGCCAGCACGCCGGAGCCGTCGACGACCAGGATCGCCGGCACGGCGACGGCCGCGAGGGCCAGCCGCGCGCGCAGTCGGGGTGGGGACATCACCAGACCGTTCGGTAGCCGTTGTTTGCGTCGACGACGTACCGTACCGCGCAGTGGTGATCTTCTAGATAGACGGTGGTGTCACGAGCTGCCCGGGTGGGCCGCGACGGCTACCGGATACCTGGTGCCGGCGCGCGGCCGGGCGTGTCCTTGACGTAGTACACCAGCGTCCACGACCACTCCGGCCGGCGTTCCCGACCGACCTCCCGGTAGCCCAGGCCGCGGTAGAAGGCCATCGCCTCCGGCTGGTTAGTGGCCGTGTCCAGGTACGTTCCGCGCAGGCCCAACTCGGCCGCCCGCCGCTCCAGCGCGGTCATCAGCGCCCGGCCGATGCCCCGCCGCCGGGTCGCCGGGTGCACCCGGATCCGTAGCACCTCGGCGCGCCCCCCGGTACCGGGTCGGATGCCGCCCATCGCGACGAGGTGGCCGTCCAGCTCGGCGACCAGGAAGTCGCCCCCGGCGTCCAGGAAACCGCCGCGCACGTCGGCGAGGTCGGGAAGGCCGGCCGGCGGACCGGCCGCCGGCGGCAGCGGCAACGGCACCGAGGGGTTCGCCGTCGCCCCGATGTTGGGCAGGGCGTTCAACGCCCAGAGCACCGGCTCGTCGCCGTCCCGGAACCTCCGCAGCGTCAGCACCCGCCGATGGTGCCGCCACGACGCCCCGGCCGTCGACCGGATAACCCGCGGCCGGACCGCCGACGCGCGCGAGGAACGTGGCCGGGTCAGGCCGGATCGGGTCCGGCCAGCCGCCGGTACGCGGCCGCGGCACCCGCCGAATCGCCCACCGAGTCGCACACCTGCGCCGCGTCGGCCCAGTGCCGGCGGGCCTTGTCCAGGTGCCCCAGCAGCCGCGCGGCGTCGCCGAGGTAGAGCAGGGTACGGCCCAGCCCCGCGTCCGGCCGGCGCTGCCTGCGCAGCTCCTGCCCCTCGTCGAGCAACTCGTACGCCTGCCCGGCCCGGCCCGGCGCCGACGTCAACATGGCCGCGCCCGCGTTGAGCAGGGCCGCCGACCGCCCGGCCGGGTCGGCCAGATCGTCGTACTCGCGCAGCGCGGCGGTCCACGACTGGGCCGCGTCCAGGTGCTCGCCGAGCCGGGTCTGCGCCAGCACGAGATTGGTCAGCGCCGCCGCGTACCCGCGGGTCTCGCCGAGGGTGCGGAACGCGTTGGCGGCCCGCACCAGGTAGTGGTGCGCGGCCTCGGGCTCGTCCTTGGCCAGGTACGCCGCGCCCAGCGCGAGCTCGGTGAGTGCCTGGCCGCCCCGGTCGGCGTGCGAGCGGTGCCGGCGGGCCAGCTCCAGGTGCTCGGTGGCGTCGTCGGCCAGCCCGAGGTCCAGCAGGGCGAGCCCCAGGTTCATCTGGGCCTGCGCGGTCACCCGCCGACCGCGCGCGGCCAGCGCCAGGGCCAGCGCGGTGGCCGCTCCCTGCGGGTCGCCCCGGCGGCGGCGCAGCACGCCCAGCTCGTTGTGCGCCCACCCGGCGATCTCCGGGCGGTCCCCGGCGGTGGGCGCGGCCAATACCGCCCGGCACACCTCGGCCCACTCGTCAAGCTTGCCCTCGTGGGCGTACCAGCCGGCCAGCGCCACCGCCAGCCGGAACCACCAGCGGCGCAGCCGGCGGGGCATCGGCCGGGCCGGGCGGTCGCCGCCCGGGGTGTTCACCACCGCCGCCCGCAGCAGGTCGCCGTGCAGCTCGAACCAGCCGTACGGGTCGTCGTCGGTGGGCAGCCCCGCCACCCCGGCCGCGCCGGGCAGCCGCTGGCCGATGACGGCCACGTGCCGCTCGGCGCGCCGGGCCAGCATGCGCAGCAGCCGGGTCAGCGCGGCCACCCGGCGCCCGGTCGACTCCTCGCGGCGCAGGTGCAGCCGGGCGTACCCGCGCAGCAGCGGCCGCACCTCGTACCGGTCGCCGGACGAGCCGTCCACGAACACGTGGTTGACCAGCTCGTCCAGCAGCCGGTCGAGCCGGTCCCCGGAGCGCCTCGCGAGCGCCCGGATGGCCGGCCGGTCCAGCGCCGCCGGGGCGAGGGCGAGTAGCCGGAGCAGCCGCCGGGCACCCCGGCTCAGGGCCAGGTACGCGACGTCCCGGTCGGTCAGCGGCGCCAGCGCGGCGGTGACCGGCAGCCGGTGATGGGCCGGCGCGCGCACCACGGCGCGCAGCAGCGCCACCATGTCGGCCGAACTCCAGCCGTGCCGGGCCATCCGGTAGCCCAGGGCGCGGATGGCCCGGGGCTGCCGGCCGCACAGCTCGACGATGTCGCGTACCGCCGGGTCCTTGGTCGGATCGGCGCGGCGCCTGCTGGCCACGGACGCGGAGCGGCCGGCCGCCGAGAACATCTCCACCGCGTCGTCCGGGTCCGGCTCGGCCAGCCCCCGGACCGCCACCCCGTCCAGGCCCTCGAGCGCGGGCGTGCCGGCCAGCAGCAGCCGGCAGCGCGAGGTCGGCGGCAGCAGCGGCCGGACCTGGTCCGGACTGTCCACGTTGTCCAGCACCAGCAGGATGTGCTCGTCGTCCAGCCGCTCCCGAAGGGCGGCCGCCGTCTCGCTGAGTGCCGCCGGGCGGCGCGAGCGCGGCGGAGGGGTGCCCATCGCCCAGGCCAGCTCCGCGAGCACCCACCGGGCGCCGCGCGGCCGACCACCGGCGCGCAGGTTCAGGTAGTAGATCTGGTCACGCGCGGCCGTCTGGCGGATCACGTTCGCGGCCTGCACGGCGCACGACGAGGTGCCCACACCGCGCCGGCCGACGACCGCCACCGCGTGCTCGGTGGTCAGCGCCTTCACGATCTCCGCGAGCTCCTCGTCGCGCCCGGTGAAGCCCGAGGTGTACGGCAGGGTGGTCGACCCGCCGACCGGGGAGGCCAGCACCGACGGCGCCGGCTCGATCGCCTCCCGGTCGCGCTCGCGCTGGCTGCGCAGCCGCAGCAAGTACCACACCGCCCCGCCGACGACCAGCACCCCCAGGGCCGGCAGGGTCGCCCAGTTGGTGTTGCTGACCTTGCCGAGCAGGACCGACAGGCTGCCCGTCACCGCCGCGGCCGACACCGGCAGCGCCCAGGTCCACACGGGCGTCCGGTGACGCGTGGGCGGCTCCGGCGGGGTGCTCACCGTAGCGCCCCGGAGACCAGGCCGGCCACGACCTGCCGGCGGGCCAGCACCACCAGCAGCACGGGCACCACGGAGGCGAGGGTCGAGACGGCCGCCAGCGGGCCGCTGTTGGTCACGAAGTCCCGGGCCTGGCCGTACACGAGCAGGCTCAGCGGGGTGCCGTCCGGCCCGCTGAACAGCAGGCCGACCGCCAGGTCGTTCCAGACCTGGACGAACTCCAGGACCGCGACGGCCACCACGGCGGGCCGGATCGACCGGGCCATCCGCCAGACCGTGTGCCACTCCCGCTGGCCGATCAGCCGGGCCCGACGCAGCTGGCTGGCCGGCACGTCGGCCAGCGCGTTGCGCAGCACGAGGATGGTGAACGGCAGGCCGAGGGCCACGTGCACCAGCGCCAGGCCGGGCGCGCTGCCGCCCAGCCGCGCCACGCCGAGCACCTCGTTCACCGGGCCGGCGATCACCTGCACCGGCACCACCGCGGCGGCCAGTAGCAGCAGCCCGACGCTCTGCGCCCAGGAGCCGGCCAGCCAGGCCAGCGGGTAGGCGGCCAGCAGGGCGATGGCCAGCACCAGCAGGGTGACCACCACGGCCAGTACGGCGGTGAACTCCAGCGACCGGGCCACCGTGGGGTCGCCGAAGACGTGCCGGTACGAGGCCCAGCTCAGCGGCGAGCGCCACCAGCCGCTCAGCGCCGCGGACTGCTGGCTGTGCAGCGACGTGGCGGCAAGCACCACCAGCGGGAACGCCCAGAGGACGGCGGCGACCGAGGGCGCCGCGCGACCCACCGCGCGCAGCGCCCGGATGAGCGGACCGCGCCGCAGCGCGGGCGACTCGGCGTCGTCCGCCGCGTCGGGCCCGGCCTCGGCGTCCTCCGCCGGATCCGGCCCGGGCTCGGGCGCGGGCGGCGTGCGCTGCGCCCCGGGCGGTCCGGACTGGGGTGGCGCGGGCGCCCCGGCGGAGGTCGGGGCGGCCCGCTGCGCC
>NZ_BAABJQ010000035.1:0-87240 GCF_039543385.1 Rugosimonospora acidiphila | reverse complement strand
AAACCTTTGTCGGACACAATTGTCCTGGCAACAAAAGTTGCCAAATCCCCTGACGGGGGAAATTACCAATATTTGGCACTGGCTTTTACAAGCACCCTGTTGAGTTCTCAAAAAACAAACACACACCAAAATCGGAACCCCGTTAGGGGAAAGAATCTGGGGTGATTCTCTGTTTCTGTTCTTTTGTTTTCCCGTTTTGCGTTTTTAGCTTATCCGATCGGACTTCCTACCGTCAAATCCGTGTTTCGCGAATTCGCAGGTCTTCAGTTCGTTCGGCCCCACAATAACGTACCGGCGGGAACCGGTATTTCATCGGGGGTAGCAGGCCGGCCGTTCCGTCCGCGTCGCGTCCGTTTCTCCGTCCGTTTCCCTGCCGAGGAAGTACTGTACATCCTCCGAGGTTGGGTGCCAAATCGGCGCGTCGTGCCTGGTCAAGGTACTACTCGGCGGCGAGTTCCAGCCCCGCCACGGTCCGCTTGCCCCGGCGCAGCACCAGCCAGCGCCCGTGCAGCAGCTCGCTGCGCTCCACCACCGCGTCCCCGTCGGCCACCCGCTGGTTGTTGATGTACGCGCCGCCCTCAGCGATGGTCCGCCGGGCGTCACCCAGGCTGGAGGACAGCCCGGAGGTCCGGAACAGCTCCGCCACCGTGCCCAGCGCCGGCACCTGTCCCAGGCCCGCCTCGGACAGGGCGGCGCGCAGCGTGCCGGCGTTGAGCGAGGACAGGTCGCCGCGCCCGAACAGCGCCTGAGACGCGTCGATCGCCTGCCGGGTCTCGGTCTCGCCGTGCACCAGGCGGGTGACCTCCTCGGCCAGCCGGCGCTGCGCGGCCCGCGCCGAGGGCCGCTCGGCGGTCTCCTTCTCCAGCGCCATGATCTCCTCCCGGTCAAGGAAGGTGAACCGCCGCAGGAACATCCCGACCGAGGCGTCCTCAATGTTGATCAAGTACTGGTAGAACGCGTACGGGCTGGTCATCTCCGGGTCGAGCCAGACGTTTCCGCCCCCGGTCGACTTGCCGATCTTCTGGCCGTTGGCGTCCACCACGAGCGGCGTGGCGAGCAGGTGCACCGACTCGCCCTCCATCCGGTGGATCAGGTCGGTACCCGCGGTGAGGTTGCCCCACTGGTCGCTGCCGCCGGTCTGCAGCCGGCAGCCGTAGCGCCGGAACAGTTCCAGGTAGTCCAGGCCCTGCAGAATCTGGTAGCTGAACTCGGTGTAGCTGATCCCGGCGTCGGAGTTGAGCCGGGCGCTGACCGCGTCCTTGGCGATCATCTTGTTGACCCGGAAGTGCTTGCCGATATCGCGCAGGAAATCCAACGCGGAGAGCTCCGCGGTCCAGTCCAGGTTGTTGACCATGCGCGCGGCGTACTCGCCGGTGAAGTCCAGCAGCGGCTCAACCTGGGCCCGAATGCGCTCCACCCACGCCGCCACCGTCTCTCGGGGGTGCAGCTGGCGCTCAGAGGTCTCCCGGGGGTCACCGATCAGCCCGGTGGCCCCGCCGACCAGGCCGAGCGGCCGGTTGCCGGCCAGCTGGAGGCGCCGCACGGTCAAGATCTGAGTGAGATGTCCGAAATGCAGGCTCGGCGCGGTCGGGTCGAAGCCGCAGTAGAGGGTCATCGGCCCCCGGGCCAGCTCCGCCCGCAGGGCATCCAGGTCGGTGGAGAGCGCGATCAGGTCGCGCCACTGCAGATCGTCGATTACGTGCGTCACACCATCATTGTTCCGCATCGGCCCAACGCGTTTTCGACCAGACGACCGGGTGCGCCGCCTACACCATCCAGCGCACGGCCGCCCAGTACCCGCGCATCACCGCGTTCAGCAACCCCAGCCCCACCGGCAGCGGGAAGAACACCGCATCCACGTCGGCCCTCAACAGCCGCATCCACTCGCGGTCCGGCACCGTGCCCTCGCCGCGCAGCTGCCGGCGGCGGGCCCGCAGGTGGCCGCGGTTGCGCCACAGCCACGTCCAGCCGCGCACCTTGGCCCCACCCCAGCCCTGCAGCAGCGCCACGGCCAGCCCCACGGCCTCGAACGCGAGCCCGGCCGGGGCGAGCACCACCAGCGCCCGGGGGCTCCACAGGGTCGCGACGAGCATGAGCCGGTTGCGCTCGATCAGGTAGTTCTTGAACGGGTTGCGGCTGAACTCGTACCGGTGGGTCGCTATCGCGTCCGGCACGTACACGCAGCGCAGCCCGAGCCGCCAGGTGCGCAGCGACAGCTCGCTGTCCTCGCAGTAGGCGAAGTACTCCTCGTCGAAGCCGTCCAGCCGCTGCCAGTGCGCCCGGGTGGTGACCAGGCAGGCCCCGGAGGCGGCCGCGGTGTCGACCAGGCCGGTGCGGGTCTCCGGCTTGCCCAGCCCGCCCGCCCAGGACATGCCCAGCACATGCACCGGGTTGGCGCCGGCGTTGACGATCTGGACGTCGTCGGGCATCCGGACGCTGGCCACCGCCACCCCCACCCCGGGGCCGTCGACCACGTCGACCAGCCGGCGCAGCGTGGTCGGCTCGACCAGGAGGTCCCCGTTGACCAGCGCGAGGTAGTCACCGGTGGCGGAGCGGGCGCCGAAGTTGCAGCCGCCCGCGAAGCCGAGATTGCTTCCGGGGTTCACCACCGTCACCAACGGGTGGTCGGCGAACTTCTCCAGCGTCTGGACCGAGCCGCCCTCGGCGCCGTTGTCGACGATCACCACCTCGATCGCGACCCCGGTGGAGGCGAGCAGCGCCTCGATACACCGGGTCAGCCATGGCTCGTCCTTCCAAGCCAGCACTACCGCACTCACGCTGGGCTCGGCCATCGGGTCTCCCGCGATCGGATGTCGGACTTCGGTTACCTTACGGCATCACGCCCAGCCCCAGACCCGGCACGCAGACATGTCCGCAACTGCGACGAAACCGCTGCCCTGTCCGGAACACTCGGTGACCGGTCCGACCACGCACTGAGGTGCGGGATCCCTACGGATCCCGCACCTATCGGTGAATGAGGGTTGCCGCGCGAGGTGGTAGACGTTGTGGGGACCCGCACCGCAGATCCCGTTCTCGACGATCACCGTGTCGTACGCCCAACCTGACGGGACCGCGTAGTCCCACGCTCCGGCGACCGGCGCCACGATGCGATACATCGGGGTGGGCCCGGGGCCGCAGACGTTGCTTTCGATGGTTACCTCGTCCCACGACCAGCCGGACGGGACAGAGCACAGCAGCGCTCCGGAGGACGGCCGGAAGAGATCGTAGAGAGTGCTGTCGCCCGGCCCGCAGAGGTTGTTTATCGTCATCACCGCGCCCCACGACCAGCCGGCCGGGACAGAGCAGAAGAACCCGCGGCGCCCGCCAGCCCCACCACGGTCGCGGCCGCCGCCAACAGCGCCAGCACACCACCCTGGACCATCCGTGCCGCTCTCTGACGTACGCGCACGTTGACCTCCACCCTCGCGCGTCAAAGTTGTCGATCCGATAGATCACCGGTCGGTCAGCAGTTGATCACGTTCGGTACGGGCCAACAAGACGCGAACTCGTACGGCGGCATTGCGGGGCCCGGTGGCTCAGATCGCCGAGGCCGCGGACACCTTCCATGTGCGGCCGACCCGCACCATGGTGAGCACCACCCGGTTCTGGTCGACCTTCTCACCGCTCACGTTGGTGTTGCGCCGGTACTGGTCGAGGTAGACCAGCAGGTCCACCTTGTCGCCGGTACCGCCGATCACGCCGGTCGACGACACCTGCGCCTGCACGACCGCCTGCTCCTTGGTGGCCGTGGCCTTGAGGCTGGCGGTGGTCTGCGCGTACTCCTTGGCGAACGGGCCGGTGACGTACGCCTTCGCCTTGGTCACGCCGGTGTCGAAGGTGCGGTAGTCGTAGGAGAAGATCGCCTGCGCCGCGGCCGTGGCCGCGAGCCGCGCGCCGTGCCTGGCGTCGGCGCGTGCGCCGGCCCGATCGGCCTGGTACCAGGCGAATCCGGCCGCGCCGGCGACCACCACCACGGCGACGGCCAGCGTCAGAATGGTGCGCCGCAAGGGAAAGGAAGGCATGACCATGTGACCGCTCCCGTCAGCCGACGAACTGCAGTTGCGCGACCAGCCAGCGCCCGGAGGCGCCCCGGCTCAGGTTGACCTGGATCCGGTAGTGCGACAGCCGACCGTCGGGCGCGCTGGTGTTCTTCACGGTCGCGTCGATCGCGATGAGCACCACGGCGGAGCGCAGGTTCGCCGACACGACGGCGGCGCGCAGCACGGTGCCGGTGGACTTCACCTTGTTGGCGACCACGGCGGCGCGTACCTGCGCGGTGTCCTGGGCGAACTCGTCCTTGAACTGGCCGGTGGCGCCGTCCGCGATGCGCTTGAGGTCACGGTCCACAGTGGACGCACTGATCGAGACGAAGTTGACCGTGGTCTGCCGGCCCGCGGCCAGGGCGGCCTGCCGCGCGTCGTCGAGCTGACGCTGGTGGTACCAGCCGCGGGCCAGCAGCCCGGCGGCGCCCAGCCCGGCGACCAGCAGCACGACCAGCGCACCGGCCAGCAGCCGCGGGCGCCACGACGCGCCGCCGCCGCCCGCATACCCGCTGTCTGGATCCTCGCTGTCTGGATCCCCGCTGTCTGGATCCCCGCCGCCCGCGCGCCCGGTCTGCGACCTTGTGGCCGCCGACGCGGCTCCGGCGTCCGACCCGACGCCGGGCGCGGCACCGGGATCCCGCACGGCCGCGCCGCCGGATGTGGTTGCCGGCGAGGGGCGCGGGCGCCGGCGCGGGCTGGGCCGCGGCCGGGGAACGGTGACCCGACCGGTGGTCGTGGGCGGGCGCCCGCCGCTGGCCCCCTCGGCGTCGCCTGGCGCCGAGCCATCCCCGGGCGCGTTCGGCAACGGGTCGTCTGGCGACGGGCCGTCCGGCACGAGGTCGTCCGGCGCACGGTCGTCGCCAGCGAGGCCGTCCTGCGCGAGGTCGTCTCCGGCGAGGCGGTCCCCACCCGGGTCGTCCGGCAGCGTCACGTCGCCACCGAGCTCCAGGTCGCCCCACATCGCCGAGCCGAGCTCGCCCGTGGCCAGCGTGGCGTCGGTGAGCGAGACGTCGGTAGGCGAGACGTCGGTAGGCGAGACGTCGGTGAGGGTGCCGTCCGTCAGCGCACCGTCCGCGCCCGGCGTCGAGCGCGCGGACCTGGGCACGGTCCGCCGCACCGGGGCTGGGTCACCGGCACCGGTGATCCGGCGTACCGTGCGCCGCCGTACCGTTCGGGTCGCCGGCCCGCCCCGCGCCGCCGCCCGCTCCTCGCGCCTGTCCATCGCGTCTCCCTTCCCACGATCCGCCGCTGCACCCATCGGCCGGCCCGCCAGTTCGCCGGTCCGCCGACCCGCGGATTCGCCAGGCCCGCGGATTCGCCGGTCGGCCGGTTCGCCGGCCCGTCCGAGGGCCGCGTGCCTAACCGGCCAGCCCGGCAAGCAACAGTTCCTTCCACGACTGGTTGCCGGCCAGCGCGTACTGGCCGCCGGTGCCGCCGAGCTGCAACGGCAGCCCGTCCGCCCCGGTGACCAGCCCGGTCGCCGGATCGAAGCCGTCGATCGTGCCCGTGGCACCGGTACCCGTTGCGTCCGACGGCGAACCACCACTGCCCGCGCCACCCGACGACGGCGCGGCACCGACCGGCGCGGGCGACGGGTCGGTGCCGGACGGCTCCGGCGCCTCGGTGCTGCCCCGAACTCCGGAGCCGGCCGCCCGTTCCTTCGCGGTGCACGCGTCGGCGCCCGTGGACGTGTACTGGCAGGCCGGCGGGTTGTTCAGGTTGACCACCAGGCCGAAGTGCGCGGTACCGTCGCCGGGCGCCACCGTGAAGCCGCCGGCCACCGCGACCGGGTACTCGACCAGGATCTGCCGGATGCCGGGCAGCCGGTCCGCGGCGATCCCGTTGACGGTGATCAGGTTGCCCAGCAGCGTGCCGACGCTCGGGTCCAGGTCGCGCAGCAGTCCGACCAGTTGGGTCGCGCCCGGCGGTTCGTCGGCCAGCAGGCGGCGCAGGTCGCCGTCGGAGTTCTTCACCGTGCCGGTGAGCTGGGACAGCGACCTGGCCCATTGGTGGATCGCGTCCGCCGAGCCGGCCTGGGTGTTCAGCACGGTCCTGCCGTCCTGGATCAGCGTGAGCGTCTGCGGCAGGTCCTGGTTGGCGGTGGCCAGCAACGAGTTGGCGGCGTCGACGATCTGGCGCAGCGCGTCCTCGTTGCCCTCGAACGCGGTCCCCAACTCGTCGATCAGCGTGCTGAGATCGGTGCCGTCGACCGAGCGCACCAGACCGTCCAGGTTGGTCAGCAGGGTCTCGACCGGCAGCGGGACGCTGGTACGGCTGGCCGGGATGGTGTCGCCGTCGCGCAGGTACGGGCCGGTGTCGGTGTCGGGTCGCAGGTCCACGTACTGCTCGCCGACGGCGGAGCGCTCCGCGGTCACGGCGTGCAGGTCGCGGGGAATGGGTACGCCGCCGCGCAGGTCCAGGTCGACCCGCACCCCCTTGCCGGCGAGGCGCACGGCGCCCACCCGACCGACCGGGATTCCCCGGTAGGTCACCGCGGCGTTGGTGAAGATGCCGCCGGCGGCGGCGAAGTCGGCGTGCACCGTGTACCCGTCGCCGAACAGCCGGTCGCCAAGCCCCACGTAGCGCAGCCCGACGTAGGACACCCCGAGCAGGCTCACCACGAGGAAGACGAGCACCTGGAACTTCACGGTACGGGTGATCATGAGCCACATCCCAGGAGGATGCCGAGCAGGCCGCAGCCGCCACCGCCCCTGGGGCCGGGCGACCCGCTCGGCGACGGGCCGGGGGTCGGCGAGCCGGACGGCGCGGGCGCGCCCGGCCGGCCCGGGAGCGGCGAGGTGCCGGATGGGCTCACCGCTCCCGGGCCTGTCGACCCCCCGGGTTCATCGGACTCCGTCGGCGCGACGGTCAGCAGGTTGGACAGGATCGACGCGCCGTCCAGGTCGACGGTGGCGTGCAGGTTGACGAAGTCGCCGGAGATGGCGCCGGTGACGTTCGGTGGGAACGGGTAGACGAGCAGAAAGTTCAGCGCCTTGGGCAGGTCGTCCCCGGCGCGCACCAACTGGGCGAGGATCGGCTGCAGGGACTTGAGGCTGGCCAGCGTGCCGTCCCGGCTGTCGTCGACCACTCTCGTGCCGACGGTGGACAGCTTGCCCAGCGAGGTCAGCGCGTTGGTGATCTGTGCCTTCTGCTGGGCCAGCACGGTCAGGCCCGGGTCGAGGGCGTCCACGGCCGCGCCGATGGTCGCCTTCTGCCGCGCCAGCTGGGCGGAGAAGCTGTCCAGCGCGGTGATGGCCCTGGTGATGTCGGCGCGCTGCGCGTCCAGCCCGCCCAGGAAGGTGTTCAGCTGCCCCAGCAGGTCCTTGACGGTCGCCTCGCGGCCGGACAGCGCGTCGGTCAGCTCTTCGTTGATCGTCTTGAGCTGGGCCAGCCCACCGCCGTTGAGCAGCAGGCCGAGGGCGCCGAGCACCTCCTCGACCTCGGCCGTGCGGCTGGTCCGGGCGACCGGGATCACCGCGCCGTTGGTCAGCCGGCCGGTGGCGGTCTGGCCGGTGGGCGGTCCGAGCTCGACGAACTTCTCGCCGAGCAGGCTGCTCTGCCGGATCGCGGCGGTGGCGTTGGCGGGCAGCTGGACATCGCGGTCGATCTTCATGCGTACCCGCGCGTTCCAGCCGGACAGCGTGATCTTCTCGACGCTGCCCACCGTGACGTCGTTGACCTTGACGGCGGCCTGTGGCACCAGGTCCAGCACCTCGGTGAACTCGGCGCTGACCTGGTAGGCGGGGCCGGACGGCGCGCCGCCGGGCAGGGCGGAGCAGCCGGTCGCGCCGGCGAGGGCGGCGACCACCAGTACGGCGGCCAGCACGCGCCGGCCGAGCGCCGGCAGGCCACTTCGACGGGCGCCGGTCGGGCGGGGGCCGGTTCCCGCCCGGACGGCACCTGCCGGCCGCGCTCGCGGCCCGGCCGGCCCCGTGACCGGCGGTGAGGCGAGCGGTGATCCGGCGGGTGGTGGGCGGCGGGCCGTCATTTCAGCACCTTCAGGATGCCGCCGAGCGTGGGATCGCCCGGCGCGACGTCCTCGGGCTGACCGGGTACACCGGGACTTGCGGAGGCGCCCGGCGCCCCGGGACCTCCGGAGGAGCCCGGCACACCCGTACTTCCGGAGGAGCCGGAGTCGGGTGTGCCGGGCGCGCCGCCCGGCGAGGAGGTTGGTCCGGGCGGCAATCCGAGGAGCTTGCGCAGCTGATCCGTCAGCGGCAGGTGCGCCGCGTTCAGGGTCTGGGCCAGAGCCACGCACTCCTGCGGAACCTGTTGCTGGGTCACCAGGCCGACCAGCAGTGAACAGACGTAGCTGGCCGGGTCGTAGGGGCCCAGCGCGTCGTCGCGGGTGTCGAGGGTGCCGGAGCGGGAGTTGTAGGCGAGGTTGAGATCGGACAGGGCGGTGGGTGCCACGTTGAGCACGTCGATGATCGCCTGCTGCTGGCGCACCAGGACGCCGGAGACGTCGCTCAGGGCGCTCACGTTGGACGCCAGCTGGGAGCGGTTGTCCCGCACGAAGGTCGTGATGTCGGCCAGCGCGGTGGACAGGTTGCGCAGCAGGGTGGCGAGGTCGTCGCGCTCGCCGGCAAGCTGCTGGCCGACCGAGGCGAGCTGCGAGTTGAACTCCTGTACCTGCTGGTCGCTCTCGGCCAGCGCGGTGACGAACTTCTGCAGGTTGGTGACGGTGCCGAACAGGTCGTCCTTGCTGTCGTTCAGGGTGGACATGATCTGGGAGAGGTTGTCCAGGGAGTCACCGAGGTTGGCCCCGTTGCCCTTGAGGTTGGCCGCGCCGGTGCCGACGAGGTTGGACAGCGCGCCGTTCGCGTTGGCGCCGCCCGGCCCGAGCGCCTGGTCGAACTGGTTCAGGGCGCGGTACACGTCATCGATCTCCAGCGGCACCGACGTCCTGGACTCCGGCAGGTCCGCGCCGTCGGCCAGGAGGGCGCCCCGGGTGTAGGCCGGGGTCAGCTGGACGTACCGGTCGCTGACCACGCTGGGCGGGACGATCACCGCCGAGGCGCCCGCCGGCACCTTGTACCGGGCGTCGTACCGCATCGCCACCCGTACCGCGGTGCCCTCCGGACGCGCCGAGGTGACCGTACCGATCTTCACGCCGAGCACCCGCACGTCCGAGCCGGCGGCGATGCCGACCGAACTGGCGAAGTGCGCGACCAGCGTGCGGGTCGGGGTCCGGGTGCCCAGGATGATCAGGCCCACCCCGGCCGCCATCACCACGGTCAGGCCGGCGGCGACCAGCATCCGGCCGCGGCGCATCACTTGCCTCCCAGCGTCGGGGTGTACGGCTGCAGCAGGCCGTTGAGCCAGGAGTCGAACCAGCGCCCGTTGCCCAGCACGTTGGTGAACGCGTTGATGAACGGCGCCAGGTTCTTCAGGGTGTCCGACAGTTTCCCGCTGTCGGCCTGCAGCGTGGCCAGCACCTGGCGCAGTTGGGTCAGCGCCGGCGCGAGCTTGGTGCGGTTGTCGGCCACCAGGCCGGAGATCTGGGTGGCCAGTTCGTTGGTGGTGACCAGCAGTTCGTGGATCGCGTCCCGGCGTTCGCTGACCTCGTTCAGCAGCAGGTTGCCGTCCTGCACGAGGGTGCGCAGCTGGTCGTCACGCTGGGCCAGGACGCTGGTCACGCCGTTGGCGTGGGACAGCAGCGTGTGGAGCTGGTCGTCGCGGGAGGAAATCGACGCGGTCAGCTTGGACAGGCCGGACAGCGAGGTCCGCACGTCGTCCGGGGTGTCGGCGAAGGTCGTGGACAGCGCGTCGAACGCCTGGGCCAGCTGGCCGGCGTCGACCTGCTGCAGGGTGCCGGCCAGCCCGTTGACCGCCTGCACCACGTCGAACGGGGACGCGGTGTGGTTCAGCGGGATCTGCGCACCGGGCCGCAGCCGGGTGGTCCCGGACGGCTGCAGGGCCAGGTACTTCTGGCCCAGGACGGTCTTGATCTGGATGGTGGCCTCGGTGCCGGTGCCCAGGCGCAGCCCGCGATCGTCGACGCGGAACGCGACCCGCACGTAGGCGCCGCCCGGGCCCTGCGCCAGGCCGATCGAGCTGACCTTGCCGACCTTCACCCCGGCCACCCGCACCTCGTTGCCCGCCGCCAGGCCGCTGGCGTCGCGGAAGGCGGCCCGGTAGGTGGTGCCCGCGCCGATCACCGGCAGGTCGTCGACGTTGAACGCGGCGACCACCAGCCCGACGAGCACGACCAGCCCGATCGCGCCGATGACGATCGGGTTGCGCTCGCGGAACGGCTTCACTTCGACCCCCCGGTCCGGCAGGCGGCCGCCGTCGAGTTGAACGTCACCGGGTTGACCGCGCCCAGGCCGGGCAGGGCCACCCGGCCGTCGAAGTCGCACATGTAGAAGTTGAACCAGGAGCCGTAGGAGGCGGTGCGGGTCAGCGACTGGTACTCGCCGGGCAGCGTGGACAGCGTGGTGTTGATGACGTCGGTGTTGTCGTTGAGGATGCTGGCCAGCGAGCCGAGCCCGGAGACGTCGGCGCTCAGACTCGGCCGGGCGTCCTTGATCAGCGAGCCGGTGGCCGTGGTCAAACCGTCGATGTTGGTGATCGCCTGGCCGATGGCGGTGCGGTCGGCGGCCAACCCGGAGACGAACTGCTGCAGCTGGGAGATGGTGTCCGACAGCTCGCCCTGCCGGCTGTCCAGCGTGGCCAGCACGGAGTTCAGGTTGCCGATCACCTTGGTGATGACGGTGTCCTGGTCGGACAGCGTGCTGATCAGTGACGCGCTGTGCTGGAGCAGGCCGCTGACGGTTCCGCTCTCCCCCTGAAGCACCTGAATGATCTCGTACGACAGCGAGTTGACGTCCTGCGGGCTCAGCGCGGTGAACAGCGGCTGGAAGCCGTTGAACAGCACGGTGAGGTTGAGCGCCGGGGTGGTCTGCGACAGCGGGATGAGCCCGTCCGGCGGCAACAGCGCACGGCCGCCGGGCCCCTCGGCGAGTTCCACGTACCGCTGCCCGATCAGGTTGAGGTACTTGACGGTGGCGTGCACGGTCGTGGGCAGCGGTACCGGCTGACTCAGCTTGAGCGTCAGCTGCGCCACCCTGTTGTCCACCAGACCGACCCTGGTGACCTGGCCGACCTTCACCCCGGCGATGCGCACGTCGTCGCCGGGCAGCACGCCGGTCACGTCGGCGAACCTGGCCCGGTACACGGTCCCGCCGCCGAGCGAGAGCGATCCCAGGGTGCTGGCCAGCACCCCGGTCAGTACCAGCGTGACCGCCGCGAAGACGAGCAGCTTGACCAGCGGCCCGGCGACCTTCCGGCTCTGAATGGCGCTCATGTCCCCGCGTTCACCACCGTTCCGCGCAGCAGTGGGCCCCACAGCAGGTCGGCGACGGGCGGCACATCGTCCGGGGACGTGCCGGTCTGCGCCGCCACCAGCGGCTTGATGAGCGCCTGTTCCTCCTGGGTGCCCGCGTACCCCATCGGCGCGAGGTTGAGACTCACCGGCAGCTTCGCCGCCAGCCGCGAGGCGCCGTAGTCGTAGCCGTCGTCGAGCCGCACCTGCGGCGCGGGTACCCGCGGATCGGGCAGGCCCCGGCAGTTGGGGCCGTTGGTCGCGCCGTTGACCGGGGCGTCCTTGCCGGGCTCGTACGCGCCGTTGCTGTTGGTGATCTCCAGCGTGATGTGCATCTTGCCCGAGGCGAACACCTGCGCGATGTCGGGCTCCTGCTTCACCGCCCCCGCGAGCAGGCACGGGTACTCCGGGGAGTAGGTGGCCAGCAACTGCAGCAGCGGGGCGCTGACCTTGCCGACCTGGATGATCCGGTCGCCGTAGCTGTCCAGGAACGACCGGGTGGTGTCGGCGAAGTCGGTGGCGTCGTCGAGAAACGCGGCCACCTGGCCGCGCTGCTGGCTGATCGTGTTCGCGGTCACCGTGACGTTCTTCAGGATGCTCATCAGGTCGGGCAGCGCGCCGTCGTAGGTCGACAGCACGGTGCCCAGCTTCGTGATGTCGGCCCGCAGCGCGGGCAGCTGCCCGTTCAGCGCGGACAGGTACTGGTCCAGCGAGGCCAGGTCGCGGCCGATCTCGTCGCCCTCGCCCCGCAGCGCGTCGGCGATCGCGCCCAGGGTGGCGGCCAGCTTGTCCGGCTGGATCGTCTGCAGCAGCGGCAGCGTGTCGTCGAGCACCTTCTCCAGCTCGATCGCGGAGGTGGACCGGTCCTGGCCGATCACGGCGCCCGCGCGCAGCCTGCCCGCAGACGGCCTGGCCGGCTCGGTCAGCGACACGTAGCGCTGACCGAACAGCGTGTCGGGCAGCAACTGGACGCTCACGTTGGCCGGAATCTCCGGAAGGCTCGACGGGTTCAGCGCGAGCCGCAGGGTCGCCCGGCCGCCGTTGGCGGAGATGTCGCGCACCTGCCCGACCAGTACGCCGCGCAGCTTCACGTCCGCGCCCTCGGACAGCTGCAACCCGGTGTGGTCGGTGCGCACGGTGATCCACGCGACCGGCGTGAACGCCTTGCGGTACACCAGGACCGACAGCGTCAGCGCGCCCACCAGCAGCAGGGCGAAGGCCAGGCCGAGCGCACGGTGCCGGTAGACCACCCCGCTCACCCCGCGATCCGTACCGTCGTGGTGGCGCCCCAGATGGCCAGGGACAGGAAGAAGTCCACGACGTTGACCGCCACGATGGCCAGGCGCACCGCGCGCCCCACCGCCAGGCCCACGCCGGCCGGGCCGCCGGTGGCCCGGTACCCGTAGTGGCAGTGGATGAGCACCACGATGAGGCTGAACACCAGCGCCTTGCCGAACGACCAGAGCACGTCGCCGGGCGGCAGGAACAGGTGGAAGTAGTAGTCGTACGTGCCGGTCGACTGTCCGAAGTAGATAGTGGTGATGGTACGGGTGGCCAGGTAGCTGGAGAGCAGCCCGATGACGTAGAGCGGGATCACCGCGATGAAGCCGGCGATGATCCGGGTGGTGACCAGGAAGGGCAGCGACGGGATCCCCATCACCTCGAGCGCGTCGACCTCCTCTGAGATGCGCATCGCGCCCAGCTGTGCGGTGAACCCACAGCCGACGGTCGCGGACAACGCCAGCGCGGCCACCAGCGGCGAGATTTCCCGGGTGTTGAAGTACGCCGAGATGAAGCCGGCGAACGCACTGCTGCCCAGCTGCTCCAGCGCCTGATCGCCCTGCAGCCCCACCTCGGTACCGGTGAAGAACGTCATGAAGCAGATCACGCCCACCGTCCCGCCGACCACGGCCAGCGCCCCCGAGCCGAAGCTCACCTCGGCCAGCAGCCGGACGATCTCGCGGGGGTAGCGCCGCAGCGTGCGGGGCACCGCCCCGAACGAGCGCAGGTGGAACGCGAGCTGTTCGCCCAGATCGTCGAGGATCATCGCCGGCTCACGACCCCTTCTGCGGTACGACCTGGAAGTACACGGCGGTGATCACGAAGTTCAGGGCGAACAGCAGCATGAACGTGATCACGACGCTCTGGTTCACCGCGTCGCCCACGCCCTTCGGTCCGCCCTTGGCGGTCATCCCCTTGTACGACGCGACCAGTGCGGCGACCGCCCCGAAGACCAGCGCCTTGACCTCCCCGATCAGCAGGTCCGGCAGCTGCCCGAGCGCCTGGAAGCTGGCGACGTACGCGCCCGGCGTGCCGTGCTGCAGCATCACGTTGAACACGTATCCGCCGGCCACTCCCACCACGCTCACGAGCCCGTTGAGCAACAGCCCGACCAGCATCGAGGCGAGTATCCGGGGCACCACCAGGCGCTGGATCGGGTCGATACCCAGCACCTGCATCGCGTCCAGCTCCTCGCGGATGCGCCGGGCGCCGAGATCGGCGCAGATCGCGGAGCCGGCCGCGCCGGCTATGATCAACGCGGTGACGATCGGCCCGGCCTCCCGCACCACGGCGAGCACCGACGCCGCCCCGGTGTACGACTGCGCGCCCAGCTGCTGGGTCAGCGAACCCAACTGCAGCGCGATGACCGCGCCGAACGGGATGGACACCAGCGCGGCCGGCAGGATGGACACCGACGAGACGAACCACGCCTGCTGGATGAACTCGCGCACCTGCCACGGTCGCCGGAACATCGTGCGCAGCGCGTCGAGGCTGAACGCGAAGAAGTGCCCGGTCTCGCGCAGCGTGAAGGTCACCGGGTTGGCCACGTCGACCTCCCGGTCGGTCTGCCGTTCGCGGCGGATGGTCGGGTCACAGTGGTACCTCGACGATCGAGCGGGGCTCGGTGAACGAGCCGGGTGGCGGCAGCACGCCGTTGCCGCGGCACCACTGCCCCGGCGGCCGTTCCGCCCGCCGGATCCCGCCGTCGGAGGGGCGCAGCTGGTGCTGGATCGGCGGCAGCGGCGGCAGCCGGATCCCGGACGCGGCCTCGGCGGCCAGGTCGGTGGCGTCCTTCTCCTCGGCCATGCCGATCGGGCCGATGCGCTGGGCGTTGAGGAACTGCCGGACCACCGGTTCGGTACTGGACAGCAGCATCTCGCGCGGCCCGAACATGGCCAGCTTGCCGTGGTAGAGCAGGCCGATGTTGTCCGGCACGGTGCGGGCGGTGTTGATGTCGTGGGTGACGATCAGGAAGGTGGCGTCGGTCTGCTGATTGAGGTCGATGATCAGCTGGTTGAGGTACGCGGTGCGGACCGGATCCAGCCCGGAGTCCGGCTCGTCGAACAGGATGATCGCGGGGTCGAGCACCAGCGCCCGGGCCAGGCCGGCCCGCTTGCGCATGCCTCCGGAGATCTCGCCGGGCAGCTTGCCCTCGGCGCCGCTGAGCCCGACCATGTCCAGCTTCTCGCGGACGATCTCCCGCACCCGCGACTCGCTCAGCCGGGTGTGCTCGCGCAGCGGAAACGCGACGTTGTCGTAGATGTTCATGGAGCCGAACAGCGCCCCGTCCTGGAACAGCACGCCGAACAGCCGGCGGATCGCGTAGAGCCGCCGCTCGGACAGCTTCGGCAGGTCCTGGTTCTGGATCCAGATCGACCCGCGATCCGGCCGCAGCAGGCCGACCAGGGTCTTGAGGAACACCGACTTGCCGGTACCGGACGGGCCGAGCAGTACCGAGATTTCTCCGGCGGGCAGGGTGAGGCTCACGTCCGACCAGACCGCCTGACGGCCGAAGGACTTGGTCAGCCCTTCGACCCGTACCTCTACGCCCAACTGCTCCCTCGCCTCCTCGCCTGTGGCTCATCGTCAATGGGCCGGGCGGTGTTACACGCCGGTGCCGAACCACCGCGTACCGGACACATCCGCAACGCTTCGTGTTGGTACGTTGGCGTCCGGACGGATACCGTGCGAGGGTCGGCATCAGGCGCGTGGCGGGGCAGGGAGGGGCGATGACGGCACCGCACCCCGAGCTCGTCGAACGCGCCGTCCACGGCGACCCGCGGGCGACCGCCGACCTCATCGAGCAGATCCGCCCCAACGTCGTGCGTTACTGCCGGGCTCACCTGGGTCGCATCGGCGGGCGGCACACCACCGCCGACGACGTGTCGCAGGAGGTCTGCATAGCGGTGCTGCGCTCACTGCCGGCCTTCCGCGACCAGGGGCGGCCGTTCACCGCGTTCGTCTACGGCATCGCCGCGCACAAGGTGGCCGACGCGCAGCGCGCGGCAGTGCGCCACCTGGCGGTGACCCCGGTGGAGGCGATCAGCGACCAGCCCGACGCGGCGCCCGGACCGGAGCAGCACGCGCTGAACACGGACACCGCCCGGCGCCTGTCTCAGCTGCTCACCCACCTGTCCGACCTGCACCGTGAGATCATCGTGCTGCGGGTAGCGGTCGGCCTGTCCGCCGAGGAGGTGGGCGGAGCGGTGGGCATGAGCCCCGCGGCGGTACGCGTGGCACAGTCGCGCGCGCTGTCACGACTGCGCAATCTCGCCAGCACCGTCTTCAACGAGGTGCCGGCATGAGCGAGCGACAGCGAGCGAGTCAGAGTCGCCGCGCGTTTGTGCCTCATGCCGGACCGCAGCGAAGCGAGGATCTGGCATGAGCGAGCGACAGCGATGAACGGGAACCGAAGACCATCGCCCCGCCGCCGGCAGGTCGACCTGGACGCGGTGCGCTCCGACGACGTGATGCTGGACGCGCTCGGGCAGTCCGACGCCGTACCGGACGACGACGAACTGGCCGCGATGCTCGGCGCGTGGCGCGCCGACCTGGACACCGAGCCGCTGCCGCCGCTGCGGTACGACGCGCTCGCCCCCGAGCCGGCGGACGCGGCAGGCGACTGGGCGCCGGGGCCGCCCGCCGCCGGCAAGCGCTCCCGGCGCACCACGTCGGTGCGCCCGCGGACAGTACGGCTGGCCGTGGCCGCCGCGCTGATCATCGCCACGGCCGGCGGGGTCTCCGTCGCCGCCGCCGGTGCCCAGCCCAGCGACGCGCTGTGGCCGGTCGTGAAGATCGTTCACCCGCACGTGGCCAACCAGCGCTCGGCGCAGGACGCGATCGGGAAGGCCCGTCAGGCCATGGACGAGCACCGGTACGACGACGCCCGCCAGCTGATCGCCCGGGCGGACGCCCTGGTCGCGAAGGTCAGCGACCCGGCGCAGGCGCAGCGGCTGCGCGACCAGCTCAACGCGCTGCGTGCCGCCCTGCCGGCGGCCACGCCGGGCGGAGCACCGGCCTCGCCGTCGCCCCACTCGGCGTCGAGCCCCTCCCAGACCCCGACCCCGACCCCGACGGCCAGCCCGGCCGCGACCGGGGCGAACCCGAGCCCGCCGTACAGCGTGGGCACCCCCACCCTGAGCCCGTCGTCGGGCAAGGCACCGGGGGGGCTGCTGCCCTCGCTGCTGCCCAGCCTGCCGCCGCTGCTGCCAAGCCTGCCGCCGCTGCTGCCGGGGCTGTGAGCCGGGCGGCGAACAAGGGCGGCGGGGCGCGGCGAGCGAGGGCGGCGGTTCAGCGAGCCGGCTGGGCGCCGGCGCTCTCGCGCAGCCAGTCGACGTAGTCACGCACCGCGCGCTCGGCGCCGTACTCCGGCCGGTAGCCGGTGTCCGAGCGCAGCCGCTCGATGTCCAGGTACTGGTCGCCCGCCGGGCCGGCCGGGTCGTGGCCGGGGGCCAGCTCGATGTCGGCGTCCGGGATGACCGCGCGGACCGCCTCGGCCACCTCCTCGTTGCTGGTCATCCGGCCGGTACCGACGTTGTAGACCCGGTGGTTGAGCTTCGGCGCGGTCTGCACCAGCGCGATGGCCCGCCCGCAGTCCCGCGCGTAGCACAGGTCGATGCCGTCGCGCGCGTACCGGGGCGGGGTGAAGCGCACCGGCTCGCCGGCGAACGCCGCGTTCACCATCCGCGGCGCGGCCATGAACCGGGAGTCCGGCCGGCCGAACGGCCCCCAGATCGCGCCGATGCGCAGGCTGACCACCTCGATGCCGGACGGCCCGGCGACGAGGCCGCCGAGCAGTTCGGCGGTCTTCTTCATCGTCTCGATCGGGTGGAACGCGGTCATCGGCAGCCGCGCGTCCTCCCGCCAGGGCACCCCAGTCACCCCGACATAGACGCCGATAGTGCTCGCCACGCTGACTCGGGGTACCCGCCACTCGCGAGCCGCGCGCAGCACGGCCAGCAGTCCGTCGACGTGGGACTTCAGGTCGTCGATGAGGTCGGGGCCGGCGCCGGACGATCCGGCGAGGTGGATGATGCCGTTGATCGGATACCGCTTGCCCAATTCCAGCAGTGCGTCCGGATCCGTGACGTCGAGCGGTTCGATGAATGCGCGCCCGCCCAACTCGGTGCGCAAAAACTCCGGTTGGCGGGCGGTGCGGCGCCGGGTGAGTACGCACGACTCCCCCGCCTCCAGCAGCGCCCGGGCGGTGTTCAGGCCGATGAAACCGAGACCGCCGGTCACCAGGATCATGGTTCGTACCATCCAATTCCTGTTCATTTATTGAGCGCGCGTAAGCAAGATGCTTAGCCAGCTAACGAAGAGCCTAACAGGATGTCATTAGCCGCACAACGACGGGGTCGGGTCAGCGCGTCGAGAATCCGACCCTCGAATGCCGGAAAACGGCCCAACGGGCGTAGGGGTCGCCATTATCGTCAATAGCTTGAGTAGCTGGTCTACGTATGAGCGAGACGGGGTGGGATAGCTCATGGATAGAGGCCACCGGCTGGCCGCGCTGGTGTGTGGTCGCCGTACAAAATGGATGGTCCTGGTCTTCTGGCTGGTAGTGCTGGCCACGCTGGGGCCGCTGGCGGGAAAGCTCACCGGGGCGGAGAAGAACGACGACTCGTCCTGGCTGCCCGGCAACGCCGAGTCGACCCAGGTGATCAACCTGCAGAGCGGCTTCGAGTCGCACGACACGGCGTACGCCGTGGTGGTCTACCAGCGGCTGGCCGGCATCACCGCCGCGGACGGCACGCACGTCGCCGACCAGGCCAAGCGGTTCGCCACCATCGACGGCGTGGACGACCCGGTGATCGGGCCGCAGCCGTCGACGGACGGCAAGGCCCTGCAGGTGTTCGTGCCGATCACGGTGGGCGACGGGGGGTGGGACACGATCGGCGACGCCGTCACCCAGATCAGAACGATCGCCGCACCCACGCTCGACGGCATGCGGCTGCACGTCACCGGGCCGGCCGGCAGCGCCGCCGACTCGGCCGAGGCGTTCGAGGGCATCGACGGCCGACTGCTGTACGCCACACTCGGCGTGGTCATCGTGATCCTGCTGCTGACGTACCGCAGCCCGGTGCTGTGGCTGCTGCCGGTGCTGTCCGCGGGCGGCGCGCTGGCCGCGTCCGAGGCGGTGATCTACCTGTTCGCCCGGCACGCCGGACTGGTGGTCAACGCGCAGAGCGCCGGCATCCTGACCGTACTGGTCTTCGGCGCCGGTACCGACTACGCGCTGCTGCTGGTCGCGCGGTACCGCGAGGAGCTGCGCCGGCACGCCGACCGGCACGAGGCGATGGCCGCGGCGCTGCGCCGCGCCGGACCCGCCATCGTGGCCAGCGGCGCCACCGTGATCGCCGGCATGCTCTGCCTGCTGGCCGCCGACCTCAACTCCACCAGCGGCCTGGGCCCGGTGGCCGCCATCGGGGTGGCGGTCGGCCTGGCCGCGATGCTCACGCTGCTCCCGGCCCTGCTGGTGATCTGCGGCCGGTGGGTGTTCTGGCCGGTCCGGCCCAGGTTCGGCACGCCCGAGCCGACCGAGACCGGGGCCTGGGCCCGCATCGGCGCTCGGGTGGCCCGGCGCCCCCGCACGGTCTGGGTGGCCACCGCGCTCGTGCTGGGCGCGCTGGCGGTCGGCATGGTCGACCTGCACGCCGGCCCACTGTCCAACAAGGACTCGATGCTCGGCCATCCGGACTCGGTGGTCGGCGCCGACGTGCAGGCCGCGCACTTCCCGGCCGGCAGCGGCCAGCCGGTGGTGGTCATCGGCGCGGCCGGCGCGGGCCAGCGGATCCACGACGCGGTCGCCGGCACCCGCGGCATAGCGGGCGCCGACGCCCCGGTGGTCCGGGGCGGGCACAGCATGGTGCAGGCCACCCTCGCCAACGCCGCGGACAGCCCGGCCGCACAGGCCACCGTGGATCGGGTACGCACCGCCGTACACGCGATACCGGGCGCCGAGGCGAAGGTCGGCGGCGCGACGGCGGTCAACGTCGACATCGAGCGGGCGGCGCGCCGCGACGAGGATCTGATCATCCCGCTGGTACTGGTGGTGGTCTTCATCATCCTGTCCCTGCTGCTGCGCGCGATAGTCGCGCCGCTGCTGCTGGTGGCCACGGTGGTGCTGTCGTTCGGGGCCGCGCTGGGCGCCAGCGCCCTGATCTTCAAGCACCTGCTGGGGTTCGCCGGGGTGGACACCGGGTTCCCGCTGTTCGTCTTCGTCTTCCTGGTCGCGCTCGGCATCGACTACAACATCTTCGTCATGACCAGGGTCCGCGAGGAGTCGGCGCGGCTCGGCACCCGGCGCGGGGCGCTGCTCGGGCTCGCCGCGACCGGCGGCGTGATCACATCGGCCGGCCTGGTGCTGGCCGGCACGTTCTCGGTGCTGGCCACGCTGCCACTGGTGACGTTCGCCGAGATCGGTTTCGCGGTGGCGTTCGGCGTACTGCTGGACACCATGGTGGTGCGTTCGATCCTGGTCACCGCGCTGAACCTGGACGTGGGGCGGCGGATCTGGTGGCCCAGCCAGCTGGCGCGCGAACGGGTACCGGCGGGCGGCGAGGCGCCGCGGCGGCCGGACGAGCCGGTCTCGCTGGCCGGCGCGCCGACGGGTTCGTAGCACTCGCAGAACCAAGCCGCGGCCCGGCTCGCGAAGGGGGCGGACGCCGGGCCGCGGCTCAGACCAGCGCGGCGACCACGAGGGTGGCCAGCGACTCCTGCTGGGCGTACGCGTCGGGGAAGGCCGAGTTCTGGACGGCCTGCGCCGCCTCGGTGACCGACATGCTCTCCCAGCCAGGGATCTCGATCAGCGCGTCGTAGAACTTGGTCGCCGAGGTGGCCGGGTCCATCAGCTCCTCGACCGTGCCCCAACCCGAACTCGGCCGCTGCTGGAACAGCCCGACCGAGTCGTGGTCGCCGCCCACGCCGTCGTGCGGCAGATCCAGCGACTCAGCCACCCCGTAGTTGGCCAGGTTGAGCAACTGGCTCTCCTGCAACGCGGTGGCCACGGCGACGACGTACGCCTCCTTGGGCAGCTTCAGCTGCTCCCCCACCCGCACGATGGTCGCGGCGTAGTCCATCTGCACCTGGCTGAGGCCGCCGACCGGAGCCGGCCTGACGACCACCGTGGCGGCCCGGGTCGGCTTCCTGATGGGCGTCGGCGAAACCGACGGGCTCGGGCTCGGACTCGGAGTCGGGCTGGCCGAAGGCGTCGGGGACTCGGGCGCACCGCTGGGCGCCGTGCGCTGAGCGGAGCGGGAGACCTCGCGGCGCTCCCGATCCACCGGTACCCGCACAGCCGCGGTCAGGTCGGCCGACTTCGACCGCCCCGACCGGCCGGTGTCGCTGCTCATCGCCGTGAACAGCGCGCCCACCCCGACCAGCAGCAGAAGCACCACCAGGACCGGGCGGCGCACCGGGTGTTCGCCGGCCCAGACCCGCCACGCGGAAACCCTGCGGTGTCGCACCGGCGCGGAGGACGGCCCGGGCGACGGCCGCTCCCCCTTGACCGCGCCCGCTACCGTGTGTTGCCGAGCGGCCGGCCGATGCTGAGCCTGGTAGGGGCTCGTCCGCCGGTTCCGACGTCCGGCCGGATCGATGTCGCTGCCATGCACGCCAGCCAGGCTAAGGGCCACTCATCGACGAGAAACAGCAGCTCAAACGGTGTTGAGGATCACTTTTGACAACGCATTCGGCCAGCTTCGACGCGGCGGGACCGGGCCGGAGTCACGGGTGACGGGTCCGATGAGCCCGATTGGCCGGCACAATCGACGCGGCACGTAGATAACGGTACGTAATTTTCCGGGGCGGTGGTGGCCGTCACTCGGCGACGCGTCGACCGGTCACCAGGTGGACGGTGCCCGGCCGGGGCGCGTTCGGGCTCCCGGTGGGGGCGACGGTCGGCAGGCGGCCGTAGTTGGCATCGGGCGCCCCGGGCGTGGTGATCGCGTCCAACCGCCAGCCACCGGGGAGCAGCAGCGCGCCGGGGTCGTCGCAGCCGTACGGCGGCGGCAGCCCGCGACGGGCGCAGTGGTCGCGGTACGACCGCATGGCGGGCAATTCGGTCACACCCGCGCTCATGATGTCGGCCAGCAGCAGGCTGTCGGGCCCGCACAACCCGCCGGCCGCGCGCAGCAGCGCGACGATGGACTCCTCGGCCAGATAGAAGAACAGCCCCTCGGCAAGCCACAGCGTGCGCCGGCCGGGGTCGAAGCCGGCGGGGCCGGGCCCGGCCGGCTGGTGGCGCGGGCGAGCATCCTGCACGCCGCCCTGGGCGGGGACCAGTGCGCTCGCCCAGTCCCCGGCCAGGTCCGCCTCGACCGCCCCACGGCGGCAGCGCGGCACCGCACCGCCCGAGGCCGGGTCGCCCAGCACCGCCGCCTTGGCCTCGAACACCTCCGGCCGGTCCAGCTCAAACCAGTCGAGGTCGCCGGGCAGGTCCAGCCGGTACGGGCGGGTGTCCAGCCCGGCACCGAGCAGCACCACCTGCCGCACCCCGTCCGCGACCGCCCGCAGCACCGCGTCGTCGAACCACCGCACGCGCACCGGGATGAAGGCGTTCTCACCGCCCGACGCCCGCTCCGAAGCAGCCATCGCGGCGAAGCCCCGCTCCCCGGCCAGCCGTTCGGCGAACGGATCGTCGAACAGCCGGTCGGGACGGCGGCTCTCGCGGGCCCGCACGGCCGCGATCCAGTTGGCGCTACCCGCGACCACCGTCACGCCCTCCCCCGCCGCGGGCCCCGCCCACCACGTCGTCGCGGCATCGCCGCCCGTGGTGGCCGGAGCCGGTCACCTGTTGTCCGTCAGCCGCCGAGCGCGATCAGCGCGATGATCAGCACTATCACGAACGCGGGAAGGGCCAGCCCGATCAGCGCTGTCGGCCGGGCCAGCAGCACCGGACCCGGGTCCAGCGGTTGGCGGCTCACGCCGGTCGGTGGCCGCGTCGGCTGCGGAAGGTTGGCCACCTTGCCGCGCCGCGCCAGGTTGATTAACACGGTGATCGGCGTGATGAGCACCGACGCGTAGCCGTACCAGCCACGGATCAGCGTCATGGCCGTCATCCTACGGAACGTGGCCAGGCCGCAGTCGCGGCAGAAGGGGCCCTTGAGGTGCACGAACTGCATGAAGAGGATCAGCCCATGGTGCTCGCGGAAGGTCACCTGGGCCGCCGGTACGCAGCCGCAGAGGCGGCACTGCAGCGTGCCCTCGGACGTCGCCTGACCGGGCATTTGAACGGCCGCCGGATAGCCGGTTGCCGGGTAGCCGGCCGCCTGATAGCCCATCGCCGGGTAGCCCGCCACCGGGGCGGCAGCGGCTGCCTGAGCCGGTGCGTACGCGACCGGTGCGTTGGCCGCCGGCGCGTAGGCCGCCGTCGGGTACGCGGGAGGCGGATATCCGCCCGGAGCCTGCTGCGTCTGCGGGTACCCGGTCGGCGGATAGGCGACCGGCTGCTGCGCGGGGACCTGCGCGGCCGGTGGGTACGCGGTCTGCGGGTACCCGGTCGGCGGATAGGCCGACATCGCTTGGTTTTCGTATTGGGGTGCTGACACGAGCGCCGATCATACGGTGAAGCGACGTTGTCGGGGTCCCCATATCTCACGGACGGACCTCATGAGACGAGCCGAAATCGCGGGTTCGTCGGGCGCTGGTCGGCCCGGAAACGGTTGACGCCATTGGACATCGGTACGTACGCACCGGCGCGTGGACGCGGACTCGTCGGCGGCACGCGCGACGGCCGGCTCCGCGCCGTCGCCGGCCACCGTCGACCGTCCCGTGTCGACAGTCACCGACCACGATCGGTACTCGCGCCCATCCGCAGGTCGGTCCGCCGGCGTCCGGTGAAAGTTCGCAGGGGCCCCGCCCACCGGATATCGTTATGGACTGTGACTGAGTCTGTTCATCTAACACCTGATCGCAGCGGGTCAGGCATGGCCGACGCTGACGATCCAGGTGCGAGACCCGGCGCGACCGATCCGCCGGAGCAGCGGAGTGATCTTGAACACTGGCTCGAGGACCTTCGCACCGAGATGCGCAATGATCCGCCAGGCTGGCTGGACCCCGATGCGCTGAACCCGGTACGCGAGCTGCCGAGCGAGCTGGAGCCACCGGCACCGGTTCCCGCCGCCCAGCCCCTCCCTCAGAGGCGCCCCGAACCCACCGCTCCCCCGGCGCCCCTCCAGGTCAACATCCCGGTCGCGCCACCGCAGGTCCCCGCTCCGTCCGCACCTCCCCAGGCCAACGCGGCACAGACCCAGGTCAACGCTCAGAGCCAGCCAAGCAACGCGCAGGGCCAGGCCAACAACGCTCAGAGTCCGATCAACAACCCGCAGGGCCAGATCAACCCGCAGGGCCCGACCAACGCGCAGGGCCCGACCAACCCACAGGGCCCGACCAACGCGCAGGGCCCGGTCAACGCGCAGGGCCCGGTCAACAACGCGCAGGGCCAGGTCAACGCACCGGGCCAGGTCCACAACGCCGACACCGCGGCGCGGCCGGTCGTCGTTCCGGCCCGCCCCGGCCCGGTGGCCGCACAGCCTCCGATGCCGCCTCAGCCGCCGGTACAGGCCCAGCCCCCCGCGCCGGCTCAGCCCGGTCAACCCCAGGCCGCACCTCGGCCGATGGCCCAGCCGCCAATGCCGGTCCAACCCATGCCGCAGAGTCAGCCCAACCCGCAGGGTCAGCCCACCCCGGGTCAGCCCAACGCGCTCGCCCAGCCCAACCCGCAGGGTCAGCCCAGTGCGCCGGCCCAGCCAGGTCCCGTGGCGACGCCCCCGGGTCCGGCGGCCGCCCAGCCGGGCAGCCCGGCCCCGCTCAGCGGGCCGACGCAGCTCGTCCCCGCGGTTGCGCCGACGTCGCCGGCCCCACAGTCGCCGGCCCCACAGTCGCCGGCCCCACAGTCGGCGGCCCCGCAGTCGGCGCCCCAGCCGGTCGCTGCGCCGGCTCAGCCCGGCGGCCCCGCCCGCCCCCAGCAGGCGCAGCACAGCGCCCCGGACCAGCCCGACGAGCCGGCGCGGCCGGCCGCCGAGGACGCACCCGAGGCGCCGGTCAGGATCGGACGGCACCGCAGGGAGGAGTAGCCGCCGGTGCCTGCCCTGGGCGGGGATGGGCGCTACACACCCTTCGCACGGATTATTCGCGTCGACGGCCGCCGGCTCCGGCGGCCCAAGCGCCGATCCACCTGCCCGAAGCACCCGACCGACCCGCCGGACCGGTGCGCCCGCCGGTGGCGCCTCTCCTGACGGTTCGTCGACCGGATCAGTGGATCCGCAGCCGTTGACCGTCGAACTCGATGACGTCGCCCCGCCGCAACTGCCGTCCGCGACGGACCTCGACCTCCCCGTTGACCCGGACCTCACCGTCGGCGATGACCAGCTTCGCCTCGCCGCCGGTGTCTATGACGCCGGCCAGCTTCAGGAACTGGGCGAGCCGGATCATGTCCTCCTCGATGTCCACGTCCCTCATCGAGGCCATCCGCCATCACCCTTCCACCGTCGCGTCCTCGTTCTTGGGCGCCGGCGCGACCGCCCGGGGCACCACCCGGTGCGCGGTCGCGAGCACCGACGCCTGTACCAGGCCCACGGTACCGGCGATGCCCATGGCCCCTCCCGCGTAGGCGACGAACAGCCGGGCCCGGCCGAGCGCCTCGGGCGGCGTGGTGCGCACCTGGTTGGTGAGCACCAGCGCGATACCGGCGCCGACCAGCAGCACCAGTCCGGCGGCGACGAGCGTGAGCAGGGCCCGCCAGTTGACCGGGCCGTACTCGACGCCGCCGTGGTGGCGCTGGGCCATCACGATGAACAGCCCGGCCGCGCTCGCCCAGGCACCGACGACCAGCAGCGCGGCGACCGCGTCGCTGGGGCGGTGCCAACCGGCGGACAGGGTGCCGACTCCCACGACGGCGGCGCCGAACGCGCCGACGAGGGCGCCGATCCCGCGCAGCGCGACCGGCAGCACCAGCACCAGGGCGACGGCGACCGACGCGGCGATGGTCGTGTGCCCGCTGGGCAGGCTGTTGCCCAACCCCGCGCGCGGCAGGTCGACGCCGAACCGTGGTCGGTGGATCACGCGTTTCAGGATCTCGGTGGTGGCGTTGGCGCCCGCGATGAGCAGGATCGCCGCGACCGCCACCACTATGCGGCGGCGGATCAGCGCGATGAAGCCGACGGCCGCCGTGGCGAGGATCACCGACAGCACGCTGATGGTGTCCAGGACGGCGACGACGAACCCCTCGATCCGGTCCTGCCCGATCCGGTTGCCGGTGAGCGAGACCGTGTCCAGCTGCTGCCCGTGCGGCGACTGAACGAAGAACCGGCAGACCGTCACGAAGGCGACCACCTCGGCGCCCAGCAGCACCAGCAGCACCAGGACCAGACCGACCGGCCACCGGCGCGTACGCGACAACGTCGCCGACCAACGCGAAGTCACATCCCGACTCCGTTCGATCGGGGCCGCGCCCCTCGCCCGGGTCGTGCCCTCGGCGTCGTGGAGCGCCGGACCCGCGCGGCACGGGCACGATCGTGGGCGGCGATCGCCCGCCCTCGCCGGTAATCTACCGCCGTTCCGGCCGGATCAACGGCAAACACCGGAAACGCCCGACAATCCGACATTCACCACGCTTGGCGCATTGTCGACTCCCCTGCTTGACGATTCCATCGACTTCGATAAGGCTCTCTGTCCGAGAGAGCGCTCTCTCACCGAGTACGCCGGAACCCGGCGCGCCCGCCGTCCGGGCCGGCGCGCCGGTGGCGGCGTTCGGACCCTGATGCACCGTCCCACGTCAGGAGCTGCGATGTCACCGATCCCCCAGCCGTCCCCGCCCCTGGTCCGGCGCAGACCGGCCCGCGTCACCGCGGCGCTGGTCGCCGTCCTGGTCGCGCTGCTGGCCGGCTACACCGCCGTCGCGGTGGGCCAGGCCCACGCGGCGGACACCCTGCTGTCCCAGGGCAAGCCGGCCACCGCGTCGTCCACCGAGAACGCCGGTAGCCCGGCCAGCGCCGCCGTCGACGGCAACACCGGCACCCGCTGGTCCTCGACCTTCAGCGACCCACAGTGGCTGCAGGTCGACCTCGGCGCCACGGCAACCATCGACCAGGTGGTACTCAACTGGGAGGCGGCCTACGCCAGGGCCTTCCAGATCCAGGTCTCCACCAACGCCTCGACCTGGACCACCATCTACAGCACCACCACCGGCACCGGCGGCACCCAGACCCTCAACGTCAACGGCACCGGCCGCTACATCCGCGTGTACGGCACCGCCCGGGCCACCCAGTACGGCTACTCCCTCTGGGAGTTCCAGGTCTACGGAACCCTCGGCGGTACGGTCGGCTGCGGCAGCACCAACGCGGCCCTCGGCAGGCCGGCCACCGCGTCGTCCACCGAGAACGCCGGCACTCCGGCCAGTGCGGCCGTCGACGGCAACACCGGCAGCCGCTGGTCCTCGTCCTTCGGCGACCCGCAGTGGCTGCAGGTCGACCTCGGCGCCACAGCGACCGTGTGCCAGGTGGTGCTCAACTGGGAGGCCGCCTACGCCACCGCCTTCCAGATCCAGGTCTCGGCCACCGGCATGGACCCCTGGACCACCATCTACAGCACCACCAACGGCACCGGCGGCACCCAGACCCTCAACGTCAACGGCACCGGCCGCTACATCCGCGTGTACGGCACCGCCCGGGCCACCCAGTACGGCTACTCGCTGTGGGAGTTCTCCGTGCACACGTCGGGCAGCACCGGCCCGACCACCGGCCCGTCGATCAGCCCCACGCCGACGCCGACGCCGACCGGCACCGGCAACCCGCCGCCGGCCTCGTTCTGGGGCGACACCAGCACCATTCCCGCCGCCCAGAACGTACTCACGGTCAAGGTGCTCAACCGCACCAATGGCCAGTACCCGGACAGCCAGGTGTACTGGAGCTTCAACGGCCAGGTGCACTCGATCGCCGAACAGCCCTACCTCGACATGCCCGCCAACTCCGCCGGGCGGATGTACTTCTACCTCGGCTCGCCCAACAGCCAGTACTACGACTTCATCGAGTTCACCGTCGGGCCGGCGGTGTTCAACGGCAACACGACCCGGGTGGATGCCTTCGGGCTCAAGCTGGCGATGCGCCTGCACGCACACGACGGGTACGACGTGTCCGTCGGTGAGGACTACAACACCTTCCAGGAGAGCCGGACCGCGACGTTCCAGCGGTTCATGAACTCCGTACCGACGGAGTTCAAGCCGCTCGCGCAGGACCAGGCACCGTACCGGATCCCGGCGCCGGGCAGCGACCCGAACTTCCGCACCGGCGGCCAGTACGCGAACTACTTCACCAGCTACGCCGCGTCGGTGGGCGTGAACGCGCCCACGTCGGACATCTTCGGCTGCGCGGGTGTGCTGGCCAACAACCCGGGTGAGTGCGCGGCTCTCAACCGGCACGTGGCCACGCTCCCCCAGTCCCAGTGGTCGGACCCGAGCCAGTACTACCTGGCCGCTCCGGCGAACTACTACGCCAAGTTCTGGCACGACAACGCCATCAACCACCTGGCGTACGGCTTCCCGTACGACGACTACGCCGGGCAGTCCTCGTTCATCTCGCACGGCAACCCGCAGTGGCTGGAGGTCGCGGTCGGCTGGTGAGCCGGCCCTCGGCGGTCCGGCCGCGTCCCGGCCGGACCGCTTCCGCCCCTCGCGCCCGACCCGGCTGGGCTCCCATCCGGGTCGGGCACCGTCTCAGATCGGGCACCGTCCCAGATCGGGCACCGTCCCAGATCGGGCACCGCGCCGACCATGGGCCGGCCCGAGCCCGGCGGTTACGCTGCGATCATGAACGATCCGGACCCGATGGCGCGCGCCTTCGACGACCTGGCGGGCTCGTACGACGACGCGTACCACGACGAGGTCGCCCGGCGCCTGGTCGCGCTCATCGCACCGTCGCCCGACGAATCGGTGGCGGACGTCGCGTGCGGAACCGGAGCGGTGGCGTTGTCGGTCGCGGCGTCGCGCCCGGCCGCCGGGCCCGGCGCACGCAGCGCGCCCGCCACACCCCGCGCATCCGCCGAGCCCACCGCGCCCGCCATCTTGGCCGTCGACCTGTCGGCCGGCATGGTGGCCGCCGGACGGGCCCGCGCGGACCGGCTCGGGTACGCCGCCGCGATCGAGTGGCGGGTGGCTTCGGCCGTGCCGCTGCCGGTCGCCGACGCCGTCCTCGACGTCGTGATGTGCGCCTCGTCGCTGCATTTCCTGGGCAGAGCGGCCCTGGCCGACTGGCGGCGGGTGCTTCGACCCGGCGGCCGGTGCGGGTTCACCCTGCCGGTCGCGTCCACGTTCCGCCCCGGCGGCGTCTTCGCCGGCCTGGTCGCCACGGACCTGGCGCTGCCCGAGACGGAGCCGGACGCGGTCGCGCTGGCCCGGGCCGCCGGGTTCACCGACGCCCGGGCGCGCGAGGCCACCGTGGGCTCCCGGCGCGTGATCCTCACGGTGGCCACCAGCCCGGGCGCGTGACGCCGCCGCACCGCCGCACTCCGCCGCACCCCACCGGCCGCGGCGAAAATCGCTCGTTCGCGGACGGGTGGCTCCGCTAGCGTCCCTGGACGTCCCGAGAGCACCGGACCGGTGCCCGCCGGGGATTGGCTGGTGGTGAGGACGTCATGGAACCAATGACCGAGCAGCAGATCCGCGGCTCGATGAGCAATTGCTCGCGCGGTGACGCCAAGAGCATGACCCTGCCGAGGGAGTTGGACCTGCTCGACTGGGCCGGCCTGGACTTCCTGGGCTGGCGGGACCCGAGGGCGCCCCTACGCGGGTACCTGGTCATGTGGCGGGACGGGCGGGCGGTCGGCGTGCAACTGCGCGCGGCCGAGTCGAAGATGTCCCGGCGGGTCTCGGCCATGTGCTCGCTGTGCCGGACCAGCCAACCAGGGAACAACGTCAGCCTGTTCGCGGCGCGCCGCGCCGGGCAGTCCGGCCGGGACGGCAACACCGTCGGCACGTACATCTGCGCCGACCTGGCCTGTTGCCGGAACGCGCGGATGGTCAAGCCGACGGCGAGCGTGCATCCCGCTCCGGGGCTCACCGTCGAGCAGCGCGTGGACGGGCTGCTGGCGCGCGCCGATTCCTTCGTCGCCGAGGTGCTCGGCTCGGCGCCGGTCCACGGCTGACCGGTGCTCACCGGGGTGTGGCCCCGACCCGTGCCGCGGGCACCGGTGACCGCCGCAGCGCCCGGGGCAGGGCGACACCGATCGCCAGCACCAGAGCGGCGATGACCGGCAGGCCGCCCGCCGCCCAGGCGGCGAAGAGGCCGACCGAGGCCGCATCGGTGCCCAGCCCGGCCACCGAGGTCACCGTCGCCCGCGCGCCGGAGGCGATCCGCTCCTGCAGCCGGGTGTCGACAAGGACCAGGACCAGCCGGTACAGGGCGTAGAACACCGCCACCGCGGCCAGCGCCACCGGCCGGTGCACCAGGGCGGCTGCGCCCAGCGCCAGCCCGGCGACGACCAGCACCGCGGCCATCGCCCCCCGGCCCGCCCCGGCCAGTACCGGACCCGCCGCGGACCCCGCCGCCCCGGCCAGCGGAATGCCCAGCACGGCCACCGGTACCAGCGCGGCGGGCACGCCCCAGCCGGCCGCCATCAGCGGGAAGTACTCGTCGATGGCGTCCACGCCGCCCAACGCGGCGGCCAACAGCACCGCGGCGCGCAGGGGCGCACGGGTAAGGATCTCGGCCAGCCCGGTCCGGAGCATGGCCAGGTACGACCCCCGGCCGGCGTGGTCGGGAGCCTCGCCGGCGTCGGGAAGGCGTCGCGATCGCTCGTCCGCGTCGCAACCCGGCTCGGTCACGCCGCCGCAACCCGGCTCGGTCACGCCGCCGCAAGGCGGCTCGGTCGCGCCGCCGCGAGGCGGCTCGGGCAGCCGGTACGCCAGCGCGGCGACCGCCAGGCAGCAGGCCACGCTGACCCAGCCAACCAGCGGGTACCCGCCGATGCGGAGCAACGCGCCCCCGGCCAGGGCGCCGGGGATGGTGGCGAGCAGGCCGGCCGCCTCGACCCGACCGAACACGGTCGCGAAGTGCCCATCGGCGCCCGAGCCGGCCAGCCCGTCGTACAGCAACGCCTCGACGGTGCCACTGATGAGCGCGACGCTGATGCCCCAGAGCGCGAAGCCCGCCGCGAAGCCGGGAAAGCTCGGCAGCCCGAGCCAGAGCCCGTACCCGCCGGCCTCCAGCAGGGCACCGGCGACCAGTGCGCCCCGGCGGGAGTACCGGTCGGCCACCACCCCGGCCGGCACCTGGGCCAGCACGCCGACCACCGACCAGATCGCGAATAGCGCGGAGATCTGGGTGCCGGTCAGGCCGGCGTGCGTGAACAGCAGCGCGTAAAGGGAGTAGAACGGGACGGTGCCGGACAGCGCGGCCCAGCCCACGGTCCGCCGGGCCAGCCGGCGCGCGGGCGCCGGTACCGCGGGCGTGGTTACGGTGCGTCAACCAAAGCGCATACCCGCGACTGTAATGGCCTCCCCGCGGCCTGACCAACGAATTGAGGGTCAGCCGGCGGCGTGCTCGGGCGTCACGGATTCGGCGGGCTCGGGGGTAGCGGTGCGCCGCGGCATGAACAGCAGCACCGCGATCCCCACCGCCGCCACCGCGATCAGCGCCTGGAACACGTGGTGCGTCGCCTCGTACAGGCTCGCCTTGAGGTACTCGGCGACGTCCGTCGGCTGCCCGGCGCTGCCCAGTACCACGCTGGTGGCGTCCGGGCCGCCGGGGATCCGGCCGGCCAGCGCGGCCGGCGGGTGCGACAGCCGGTCGTTGAGCGTCGCGTTGGCGATCGCGCCGAACACCGCCGCGCCCAGCGCGCTGCCGATGGAGCGGAAGAACATGTTGGTACCGGTGACCACGCCGCGCCGGTCCCAGCCCACCACCGACTGCGCCGCCACCAGGATCGGGCTGGCGACCAGGCCCAGCCCCACCCCGATGACGAAGCACGCCCCGGCGAGCGCCAGGGCACTGGTCCGCTCGGACAGCAGCGCGCACATCACGGTGCCGACCACTACCACGCCGCTGCCGATCAACGCGGTGTCGCGGAAGCCGATGCGCAGGTAGACGCGGCCGGACACCGAGGAGGCCAGCGGCCAGCCGATGCTCAACGCGGCCAGTACGAAGCCGGCCACCACCGCCCCCAGTCCGAGCACACCCTGGGCGAAGTTGGGCACGTACGAGCTGAGCCCGATCAGCACCGCGCCGACGATCAGCGCGGACAGGTTGCCGCCCACCAGGGACCGCTGCCGGAACACCCACAGCGGCAGCACCGGCTCGGGCGCCACCCGCTCGACGAACACGAACCCGACCAGCAGCGCCGCGCCGGTGGCGAAGATGAGCACGCTCGGCAGCGACCGCCAGGCCCAACTGGTGCCGCCCTGCAGGGTACCGAGGATGATCAGCGAGCAGCCGGCGATGAGCAGCGCCGCCCCCGGGTAGTCGACGCGGTGTTCGCGGCGGGTGATCCGCTCCTTGAAGTGCCGGGCGAGCATCCAGGACGCGGCCATGCCGAGCGGCACGTTGATGAAGAAGATCCAGCGCCACGACACGTACTCGGCGAAGACGCCACCGAGCGTGGGCCCGAGCACCGACGCGGCGCCCCAGACTCCCGCGAGGTAGCCCTGCACCTTCGCGCGCTCCTCGATCGAGTACAGGTCGCCGACGATGGTCATGCTGATCGGCTGTATCGCGCCCGCGCCGATGCCCTGCACCGCCCGGAACAGGATCAGCGTGAGCATGCTCCAGGAGAAGCCACACAGCACCGAGCCGGCCAGGAACACGGCGATGCCGAAGAACATCACCGGCCGGCGACCGACCACGTCGGCGAGCTTGCCGTACAGCGGCACGGTGACGGCCTGGGTCAGCAGGTACACGGAGAAGAGCCAGGGAAAGTCGGCGAACCCGCCGAGGTCGCGCACGATCGAGGGCACCGCGGTGGCGATGATGGTGCTGTCCAGGGCGACCAGCCCGGTGCACAGCATGACCGAGAGCAGCACGGGACCCCGTTCGGACCGGAACCCCACCCCGGCGGTCTGTACCTGACTCGCCATCGCACCGCCTTCCCTCGACCCGGCCACCGCAGACGCGTGGCTCTCATCGATGATGCCGGACGGCGGCGCCCTCGGGTCCCATCGCGTGGGCCGTGTCACGGTCCGGCCGACGGATTCGAAGATTCACGGCCCGTCCCGGCCCGACCCGGCCATAGAGTCGTGGCATGCGATTGACCGTGCTCGGGGCGTGCGGGGCGTGGCCCGCGGCGGGCCAGGCGTGCAGCGGTTTCCTCGTCGAGCGCGACGGCTTCCGGCTGCTGGTCGACGTCGGTTACGCCACCGTGCCCCGGCTGCTGGAGCACTGCCCCGCCAACCGGGTCGACGCGGTGTTCGTCAGCCACGGGCACCCGGACCACTGCGCGGACCTGAACCCGCTGCTGCGCGCGCGCTCGCTCGGCGCGGCCCGGCCGCCCCGGCCGCTGCCGGTGTACTCGCTGGCGGGTGCCCTGGACCGGGTGCTCGCGCTGGACCGCCCGGGGATGCTGGACGACGCGTACACGCTGCACGAGTTCGGCGCCGGCGAGCAGTGGGAGATCGGCCCGTTCCGGGCGTACACCCGCCTGCTGCCGCACTGGACGCCCAACGCGGGAGTGCGGCTGGAGGCCGGCGGGCGGGCGCTGGCGTACACCGGTGACACCGGCCCGAGCCCGGAGGTGGTGGAGTTGGCGCGCGGCGCCGACGCGCTGCTGGCCGAGGCCAGCTTCGCCGACGAGGTACCGGAGGACTCGCGGCACGACCTGACCAGTGCCGCCGACGCCGGACGACAGGCCGCACAGGCCGGGGTCGGTCGGCTGGTGCTGACCCACCTGTTCCCGGACACCGACCCGGATGCCGCGCGGGCCGCGGCGACCGGGGCGTACCGCGGCGACATCGCGGTCGCGGCCCCCGGCCTCGTGGTGGACCTGCCTTAAAGGCTGTTGGCGGTGGTCTGCGCCGGCGCTGTCCAGACCACCGCCTGAGCGACGATGACGTGCTCGCCGTCGTAGGTGACGGCCGGGCCGCCATGCAGGCGGTAGCCCAGGTCCAGTGCCTCACTGACCCTGCGGCAGAACCTCTCGTCATCCGGTCCGGTGAGCACCCGGTAACGCGGGAGGCCGTCCGGCGGCCCATCCTCCATGGCGACCAACCTCACCCACACCGCTCGCGACCAAGATCTGTCCACACGGTACCCGGGCAACGTGCGCTCTGGAGAAAGTCGGGTGGGCCGAGGTGTCACCCCGTACGGGAGACGGCACGCGCGGACAACCGCGGCGGCCGCCATCGACCCCGGCCTCACCCCCGTGAAATCGGGCCCGCGGCGGCTAGACGGCCGGGGTCTGGGGCGCGGCGGCCGGGGTCGCCTGTGCCGGAATCGCGGCCGGAACCACGGTCATCAACGAGTCGAATTCGTCGCGCCAGTACCGGTTGACGTTCAGCCGGGTCGGCTTCCCGCCGGTCGGGAGCTGCACGTACATCGAACTCCAGACCCGCCCCCGCTTGACCCGCTGCACCGGGAAGGCGTTACGCGGGAAGGAACAGACCACGTCGCCGGGGCGGTTGGTGAACCGGTTGGCGGAGTTGACGACCACCGTGGTGTTGGTGAGCGTGATGAAGTAGAACCGCCGCGTCAGCGCGACGATGAGGCCGAGGAACGGGATCTCGTCGAACAGTCCGTTGAGCCACGGGCTGGGCCCGGTCTCGCAGTGCACGCACGCGATGAACGTCTCCCCGGGCGGGGCCACGCTCGTCAGTTTCTCAATGACCTGCTGCTTTTGTTTAGCGCGACGAATAGCCATAACTCACCTGCCAGACAATCGGTACACCGCATCAACCGCGGTGAAACTGGCCGAGGTTAGCAGGCCGCCGTCGGCACGGTTAACCGCCGAACGGTCGATGGATGCGGGCTATCGGAGTGAATACGGCGGCCCGCGCGGCGCGGCGGCCACGACGGACCGGCCGGAACCGGCAGCAGGCCCGGGCGCTGTTGCGAGCCGGCGCGCGGGCGAGGCCGTCGCGCGCACCCGCGCCGACTCCTCGTGAACGGGCACGGCACGGCATGGCGGGGCAGCACGGCATGGCGGGGCAGCACGGCATAGCGGGGCAGCACGGCACGGGCCGCCGCGGCGATCGGTGACCCGAGTCATAATTCGCCGGAACTGTCACGCGGGGTGCGGTCGCACCCGTCTTCTCACTGTCTGCCACCGAGGTGAGAGGGGAATGACAGGCCATGAAGGAACGCATGCGGATGGAGAAGGTGGCACCGGGTGGGTACCGGAAAGTATTTGAATTGCACACCTACAGCCAGGAGAATGTGGACCCGGCGCTGCTGGAACTGATCAAGGTCCGGGCTTCGATGGTCAACGGTTGCGCCTTCTGTGTCGACATGCACAGTGCCGACGCGATCAAGGCTGGGGAGACTCCTCGGCGCCTGTTCGCCCTCTCGGCGTGGAGGGAATCGCCGTTCTTCTCGGAGCAGGAACGGGTCGCGCTGGCGTTGACCGACGCCGTCACGAAGATCGGCGAGGACGGCGTTCCCGATCAGCTGTGGGATGAGGCGCGGGCGATCTGGTCGGAGAAGGAAGTGGCCGACCTCGTGATGGCGATAATTATGATCAACGCTTTCAACCGGATCGCGATCACCACCCGCAGGCTGCCCGAAGACGTGTGAGTATCGCCGCACCCACCTCCGGGCGGCCGGATGAATACCGGCCGCCCCGGACGACTTTTTCCTATACTTCCGCGGTGGCAGAGGCTCCGAGTCAACCGCGGGACGAAGCGCCCGGTCGACCGGGAGACGAAGGTTCCGGTCGTCCGCGGGACGAGGAGGGCGCGGAGTTCCAGCGGCACCGGGCCAGGCTCCTGAAGGTCGCCTATGGGTTGCTGGGCAGCTTCGCCGATGCCGAGGACGTGGTCCAGGAGGCCTGGTTGCGGTGGTCCGCCGCCGACCGGTCGGCGATCGCGGTCCCCCACCGCTTCCTGATGACGGTGGTCACCCGACTGTCGATCGACCGGATGCGGCTGGCCTACCGCCAGCGCGAAACCTACGTCGGTCAGTGGCTGCCCGAACCCGTGCTCATCCAGGAGGGGCAGCCGCTGGGGCCGGCCGACACCGCCGCGCAACGCGAAACGCTGTCATTGGCCATGCTGCGGGTGCTGCAGCGGCTCTCCGCACCCGAACGGGCGGTGTTCGTCCTGCGTGAGGCCTTCGACCTGCCGTACGCGGAGATCGGCGAGATTCTCGGGCTGAGCGGGGCTCACGCCCGGCAATTGCACCGGCGTGGCGCCGCCCACCTGGCCGGCGACCGCGCCCGTTTCACCGTCGACCCCGGCGTCCACCGTGACCTGGTGGAACGGTTCGTACTCGCGGCCCGCACCGGCGAGAGGGAGACCCTCGACGGGCTCCTGGCCCGGGACGTGACGTTGTGGAGCGACGGCGGCGGCAAGGCGCGGGCCGCGCTGCGGCCCGTATCCGGCGCCGAGCGAGTCTCCCGATTCGTGATCGGCATCATCGCCAAGCAGTCCTCTGTCGACCTCAGGATCGCCGAACTCAACGGTCAGCCCGGACTGCTGATCCGGCTGGGCGCGCAATGGCAGGCCTGCTCGTTCGAGGTCGCGAACGGTCTGATCACCGGTGTGCAATTGATGGCCAACCCGGACAAGCTCGGGCGGCTCATTCCGGCGCGGTGAGCCGCCGCGCCCCGGGCGATCGGGACACGTTGCTCAGCGTGGACGCCGGCGGGCGCGCGACACGCCCGCCGGCGAGTCTGTACGACTACGCGCGGGAACCGCCCGTGCGGCGTGCCCAGCGGCCACCCAGTACCAGCAGCACCAGGCCGACCACGGCGACGATCGGCCCGATCACGGCCCACATGGTCTTCCCGCTCATCGCGGATCCGCCCATGACATCGAAGCCCTGCAGCGACCACAGCAGCCCGACCAGCACCAGCAGCACACCCAGGACGACCGAAACCCAACCCTTCACGGGTCGCCTCCTCGAAACCAGCGGGACCGATTCGAGGGCCGCACGCCGCCCCGGCGGCACGCGGCCCTCGCTCAATCAGCACGTCCCGTGGACCGATTCGGTTCAGCCCTGCGAGAGAACCTCCGACACGACCGCGCGGGCCTCCTCCTGGATGCGCTCCAGGTGCTCCTTGCCCTTGAACGACTCCGCGTAGATCTTGTAGACGTCCTCGGTGCCCGACGGCCGGGCCGCGAACCAGCCCGAGTCGGTGAGCACCTTGAGCCCGCCGATCGCCGCGCCGTTGCCGGGCGCCTCGGTCAGCGTCTGGGTGATCGGCTCCCCGGCCAGCTCGGTGGCCGGCACCTGCTGCGGCGACAGCGAGCCCAGGATCTTCTTCTGGTCGCGGTCGGCCGGCGCGTCCAGCCGCGCGTAGGCCGGCTCGCCGAAGCGTGCGGTCAGCTCGGCGTAGTGCTCGCTGGGTGACCGGCCGGTCACGGCCGTGATCTCCGACGCCAGCAGGCACATCAGGATGCCGTCCTTGTCGGTCGTCCAGGTGCGCCCGTCCATGCGCAGGAACGCGCCGCCGGCGCTCTCCTCGCCGCCGAAGCCGATGGTGCCGTCCAGCAGGCCGGACACGAAGTACTTGAAGCCCACCGGCACCTCGACCAGTGGCCTGCCCAGGTCGGCCGCCACCCGGTCGATCATCGACGAGGACACCAGGGTCTTGCCGATCGCGGCCCGCTCCGGCCAGCCGTCCCGGTTGGCGAACAGGTACGAGATCGCCACCGCCAGGTAGTGGTTCGGGTTCATCAGGCCGGCGTCGGGCGTCACGATCCCGTGCCGGTCGGCGTCCGCGTCGTTGCCGGTGGCCACCTGGTACGCGCTGCGCTGGTTGATCAGTGAGGCCATCGCGTACGGCGACGAGCAGTCGGTGCGGATCTTCCCGTCCGAGTCCAGCGTCATGAACGACCAGGTCGGGTCGACGGCCTTGTTGACCACGGTCAGGTCCAGGCCGTGCCGGTTGGCGATCTCCTCCCAGTACGCCACGCTCGCCCCACCCAGCGGGTCGGCGCCGATGCGCAGCCCGGCGTCGCGCACCGCCGCCAGGTCCACCACCGAGGGCAGGTCGTCGACGTACTTGCCGAGGAAGTCGTACCCGCCGGTGCTGTCGGCGGCCCTGGCCCGCTCGTACGGGATCCGGCGCACCTCGCGCAGCCCGCCGGCCATCAGGTTGTTGGCCCGCTCCTGGATCCACCGGGTCACGTCGGAGTCGGCCGGCCCGCCGCTGGGCGGGTTGTACTTGAAGCCCCCGTCATCGGGCGGGTTGTGCGACGGAGTGACCACCACACCGTCGGCGAACCCGGACTCCCGGCCCAGGTTGTAGCTGATGATCGCGTGCGAGACCGCCGGCGTCGGGGTGTACCCGTTCCGGTCGTCCATCAGCACCCGCATGCCGTTGCCGGCGAACACCTCCAGCGCGTCGCAGGCGGCCGGCTCGCTCAGCGCGTGGGTGTCCCGACCGATGAACAGCGGGCCATCGATGCCGTGAAGTTTGCGGTAGTCGCAGATGGCCTGGCTGATCGCGACGATGTGGTCGGAGTTGAACGCCTTGCGCAGGCTGGAACCCCGGTGCCCGGAGGTGCCGAAGGCGACCTGCTGGGCCGGGTCGGCCGGGTCCGGGTGCTCGTTGTGGTACGCGGCCAGCAGGGCCCCGATGTCCACCAGGTCGGACGGTTGGGCGGGCTGCCCCGCCCGCGAATTGCCGGACATCAGGCCTCCACCTTCTGACCCTTGCCGATGACCACGACGCCACGGTCGGTGACCTTGTAGCGTGCCCGGTCGTGCTCCAGGTCGACACCGATCTCGCAGCCCTCGGGCACCGTCACGTTCTTGTCGATGATGGCGTTGCGGATCACCGCGTGCCGCCCGATGTCCACGCCTTCCATCACCACCGATCCGTCAACGTGCGCCCAGGAGTGCACCCGCACGTTGGGCGAGACGACCGAATTCTCCACCAGCGATCCGGAGATCACGACACCGGGTGAGATCATCGATCCGACCGCCCGACCCGCCCGTTCCGGCCGGTCATGCACGAACTTGGCCGGTGGCCATGGCCCGTGACCGGTGAGGATCGGCCAGTCGGAGTTGTACAGGTTGAATACCGGTTGGACGGAAATGAGGTCCATGTGGGCCTCGTAGTACGAATCCAGGGTTCCCACATCCCGCCAGTACCCGCGATCCCGGTCGGTACTCCCCGGCACCTGGTTGTCCCGGAAGTCGTACACGTTGGCCTCGCCGCGCTCGACGAAGTTGGGGATGATGTTGCCGCCCATGTCGTGCCGGCTGCGCGGGTCCTTCGCGTCCCGGGTCACCGCGTCGATCAACGCGCCTGCGGTGAAGACGTAGTTACCCATCGACGCGTAGATCTCGTCGGGGGCGCCCGGCAGCCCGGTGGCGTCGGTCGGCTTCTCCCGGAACGCCCGGATGCGCCGGCCGTCCGCGGCCACATCGATGACGCCGAACTGGTCGGCCTGTGACAGCGGCTGGCGGATGCCCGCCACGGTGACCGCGGCGCCCGAGGCGATGTGGTCGGCCACCAACTGCTCCGGGTCCATCCGGTAGATGTGATCGGCGCCGAACACCAGGACGTAGTCGGGGTTCTCGTCGTAGACCAGGTTGAGGCTCTGGTAGATGGCGTCGGCCGAGCCGGCGAACCACTGCGGCCCGAGGCGCTGCTGCGCCGGCACCGGGGCCACGTAGTTGCCCAGCAGGGTGGACATCCGCCAGGTCATGGTCACGTGCCGGTCCAGCGAATGCGACTTGTACTGGGTGAGCACCACGATTTTCAGGTACCCGGCGTTGACGAGATTGGACAGCACAAAGTCGATCATTCGGTAGATCCCGCCAAACGGGACGGCCGGCTTGGCGCGGTCGGCGGTCAGCGGCATCAGTCGCTTACCCTCGCCGCCCGCCAACACGATGGCGAGCACCTTGGTACCCATGACAGGACGCTAACCACCACGATGGCTTCGCGCCAGTGCAGAAGGCCGATACGGGACTACTGTGCGGCGCATGGCCGCAAACTCCATGCCCGGCGCACCAGCGCCCGGCCACGCCACCGAGCCGGCCGCCGACCGGCCGCTCCGGGTCGACCTGCTCACCCGGGAATACCCCCCGGACGTGTACGGCGGCGCCGGGGTACACGTCGAGTACCTCGCCGAGAACCTGCGCACCCTGGCCGACGTGCGGGTGCACTGCTTCGGGGCGCCGGGGCCCCGGGCGCAGCCCGGCGTGACCGGGTACGCCACCCCACCCGGACTCCAGGGCGCCAATCCCGCCCTGCGCACCATGGGCATCGACCTGGAAATGGTCGCGGGTGCCGCCGGCACCGGCATCGCGCACAGCCACACCTGGTACGCCAACCTCGCCGGCCACGTCGCGAAGCTGCTGTACGGGGTGCCCCACGTGGTCACCACGCACAGCCTGGAGCCGCTGCGCCCGTGGAAGGCCGAGCAGCTCGGCGGCGGGTACGCGCTGTCGTCGTGGTGCGAGCGCACCGCCCTGGAGGCGGCCGACTCCGTCATCGCGGTGTCCGACGGCATGCGCCGGGACCTGCTCGACTGCTACCCGGCGGTGGACCCCGGCCGGGTACACGTCGTGCACAACGGGATCGACACCGATCAGTACGCCCCGGATCCGGGGACCGGCGTGCTGGAGCGCCTCGGCGTGGACCCGGACCGGCCGTGCGTCACCTACGTCGGCCGGGTGACCCGGCAGAAGGGCCTGCCCTACCTGCTGCGCGCCGCCGACCGGCTGCCGGCCGGCGCCCAGCTGGTGCTGCTGGCCGGCGCGCCGGACACCCCGGAGATCGCGGCCGAGGTCGAGGGGCTGGTGGCCCGGCTGCGCGAGCGCCGCGACGGAGTGGTCTGGGTCCGCCAGATGCTGCCCAAGCGCGAGGTCATCCAGGTGCTCTCGCACAGCACCGTGTTCGCCTGCCCGTCCATCTACGAGCCGATGGGCATCGTCAACCTGGAGGCGATGGCCTGCGAGACCGCGGTGGTGGCCACCGCCACCGGCGGCATCCCGGAGGTGGTCGCCGACCGGGAGACCGGCCTGCTCGTGGCGACCGAGCAGGCGCCCGACGGCACCCCGCGCGACGAGGAGGGGTTCGTCGCCGGCCTGGCCGCGGCGATTACCGAACTGCTGGAGGACCCCGAGCTGGCCGCCCGGATGGGCCGGGCCGGGCGCGACCGGGCGACGCGGCAGTTCTCCTGGGAATCGATCGCCGAGCGGACCATGCGGGTGTACCGGCAGGCGCTCGGATGAGCGCGGGCACCGATCCGCTCGGCGAGAGATCCGCGCCCGGCTGGTTTACGTTGAGACGATGACTGGACGGTTCCCGATCGAGGACGTCTCACCATGCGTCGAGTGCCGGCGCTACCCGGCCAAGGCGGTCGTCGGCGAGCTGGTGCCCATCGCGGCGACCGTCTACCGCGAGGGACACGCCGCGCTGGGCTGCGACGTGGTCTGGCACGGCCCGGACGGCCGGACCCGCCCGTTCACCCGGATGGCGGCCACCGGGTTCGGGCTGGACCGGTGGCACGCGACGATCATCCCGGACGCGGTGGGCTCCTGGGCCTTCGCCGTCGAGGCGTTCGACGACCCGTACCTGACCTGGCGCGACGCCGTCCGCAAGAAGCTGGACGCCGGCCAGGGCACCGACGACCTGGCCGCCGACCTGATCGAGGGCGGGCAGATCCTGGAGGAGGCGCTGGCCGGCGTCCCAGCGGAGGCGCACCGCCGGATCGAGGGGGCCTGCGCCGCGCTCGCCGACACCCGGATCCCCCTGTTCGCCCGGGTCTCCCCCGCCCTCGACCTGGCCGGCGTGCTCTGGCGGTACCCGGTGCGCAGGCTGATCAGCCGGTCCGAGGAGTACCAGCTCTGGGTCGACCGGCCCCGCGCCCTGTTCTCCGCCTGGTACGAGTTCTTCCCCCGGTCCGAGGGGGTACCCGTGCCGGCACCCGGCGAGCCGGCCCGGCACGGTACCTTCGCCACCGCCACCGCGCGCCTGCCCGGCGTCGCCGCCATGGGCTTCGACGTGCTCTACCTGCCGCCCATCCACCCGATCGGCCGGGTCAACCGCAAGGGCAGGAACAGCGCCCTGGTGGCCGGCCCCGACGACGTCGGCTCCCCGTGGGCGATCGGCGCGGCCGAGGGCGGGCACGACGCGATCCACCCGGAGCTGGGCACCGAGCAGGACTTCCGGGACTTCATCGCGGCGGCCCGCGAGGTGGGTCTGGAGGTGGCCATGGACCTGGCGCTGCAGACCGCGCCGGACCACCCGTGGGCCACCGAGCACCCCGAATGGTTCACCCACCGGCCCGACGGGTCCATCGCCTACGCGGAGAACCCGCCCAAGAAGTACCAGGACATCTACCCGCTCAACTTCGACAACGACCCGGCCGGCATCCGGGCCGAGGTACTGCGGATCGTGCTGCACTGGGTGGGCCTGGGCGTGCACGCGTTCCGGGTGGACAACCCGCACACCAAGCCGCTGGACTTCTGGCACTGGCTCATCGGCGAGGTCAGGCGGGTGGAGCCGGGGGTGCTGTTCCTCGCCGAGGCGTTCACCCGGCCGGCCGTCATGCACGGGCTGGGCAAGGTCGGCTTCACCCAGTCGTACACCTACTTCACCTGGCGGACCACGGCCGCCGAGCTGCGCGAGTACTGCGAGGAGCTGGTCGGCACCGCGGACTTCATGCGGCCCAACTTCTGGCCCAATACCCCGGACATCCTGCACGAGACGCTCCAGCACGGCGGCCCGCCGATGTTCAAGATCCGGGCGGTACTGGCCAGCATGCTCGCCCCGTCCTGGGGTATGTACGCCGGTTATGAGCTGTTCGAGCACGAGGCCCGGCCGGGCGCCGAGGAGTACCTGGACAACGAGAAGTTCCAGCTGCGCCCCAGGGACTGGGCCGGCGAGGAGGCGGCCGGCCGCTCGCTGGCCGGCTTCATCACGCTGCTCAACACCATCCGGCGCAACAACCCGGCCCTGCACTGGCTGCGCAACCTGCGCTTCCACGAGGTCGACAACGACGCCCTGCTGTGCTGGTCCAAGCGCGACCCGGCCACCGGAAACACGGTCCTGGTGGCGTGCACCCTCGACGCGGCCAACACGCAGTGGGGCAACGTCACGCTCGACCTGCCGGCGCTGGGCCTGGACTGGCAGGACCGGTTCGCCGTGCGTGACGAGCTGACCGGGATCACCTACGACTGGGGCCAGCGCAACATCGTCGGGCTGGATCCGTACGTTCAACCGGCACACATCTTCACGGTCCACCATCGTGGCGAGGTCTGATGGACAACCTGGTAGGCGCCCTGATCAGTGGCGAGACTCACGACCCGCACGCGCTGCTGGGCGCGCACCCGGGCGACGACGGCCCCGGTGACGCGCGCACCGTCATCCGGACCTACCGGCGCGAGGCCGGCGAGGTCGCCGTGCTCGCCGAGGGCGGGCGGTACCCGATGCGCCGGCTGCACGAGGCGGGCGTGTTCGAGGCCGCCGTGCCCGGCCAGGTGCTGGACTACCGGCTGGACGTGGACGGGCAGCGCGTCGACGACCCGTACCGGTACCCGCCGACCATCGGCGAGCTGGACCTTCACCTGATCTCGGAGGGCCGCCACGAACGGCTCTGGTCGGTGCTCGGCGCGCAGCCGCACGCGGACGGCGTGGCCTTCACGGTGTGGGCGCCCAACGCCCGCGCGGTACGGGTGGTCGGCGACTTCACCGGCTGGGGCGCGTACGACGGCTGGCCCATGCGCTCCATGGGCTCCACCGGCGTCTGGGAGCTGTTCGTGCCCGCCGCCGCGCCCGGCCAGCGGTACAAGTACCGGATTCTCGGCCCCGACGGCGGCTGGCACGACAAGGCCGACCCGCTCGCCGCGCACACCGAGGTCCCGCCCGCCACCGCCTCCGTCGTGTACCGCTCCCGCTACGACTGGGCCGATGCGACCTGGATGGAGCGGCGGGCCCGTTCCGTACCGCACCAGGAACCGATCAGCGTGTACGAGGTGCACCTCGGCTCCTGGCGTCCCGGACTGTCCTACCGCGAACTGGCCGACCAGCTCACCGAGTACGTGGTGGAGCTGGGGTTCACGCACGTGGAGTTCCTGCCGGTGATGGAGCACCCGTTCGGCGGCTCGTGGGGATACCAGGTCACCGGGTATTACGCGCCCACCTCCCGCTTCGGTGAGCCGGACGACCTGCGCCACCTGGTGGACCGACTGCACCAGGCCGGCATCGGGGTCATCCTCGACTGGGTGCCGGCCCACTTCCCGCGCGACGACTGGGCGCTGGCCCGGTTCGACGGCACGCCGCTGTACGAGCATCCCGACCGCCGCCGCGGCGAGCACCCGGACTGGGGCACGTACGTGTTCGACTACGGCCGCCGGGAGGTCCGTAACTTCCTGGTCGCCAACGCGCTGTACTGGCTCGACGAGTTCCACGTCGACGGCCTGCGCGTGGACGCCGTCGCCTCCATGCTCTACCTCGACTACTCGCGCAACGAGGGCGAGTGGGAACCCAACCAGTACGGCGGCCGGGAGAACCTCGAGGCGATCGGGCTGCTGCAGGAGGTCAACGCCACCGCGTACCGGCACCACCCCGGCATCCTGATGGTGGCCGAGGAGTCCACCGCCTGGCCCGGGGTGACCCGGCCGACCACGGCCGGCGGGCTGGGCTTCGGCTTCAAGTGGAACATGGGCTGGATGCACGACACCCTGGACTATCTGGCCAAGGACCCGGTGCACCGGCAGTACCACCACAATCAGCTGACCTTCTCGCTGGTGTACGCGTGGAGCGAGAACTACGTGCTGCCGATCAGCCACGACGAGGTGGTGCACGGCAAGGGCTCGCTGACCGGCAAGATGCCCGGCGACACCTGGCGCCGGCTGGCCAGCGCCCGGGCGCTGCTGGCGTACATGTGGGCGCACCCGGGCAAGCAGTTGCTGTTCATGGGCTGCGAGCTGGCCGACGACCAGGAGTGGAGCGAGATCCGCGGGCTGGACTGGGGCCTGCTGGAGGACCCGCAACGCGCCGGGGTGCAGCGGCTGGTGGGCGACCTCAACACCGCCTACCGCGCCTGCCCGCCGCTGTGGTCGCGGGACACCTCGCCGGACGGGTTCCGCTGGATCGTCGGTGACGACGCGAGCAACAACACCATCGCGTTCATGCGCCTGGCCGCCGACGGGTCGCCGCTGGTGTGCGTGGCCAACTTCTCGGCCGTGCCGCACGAGGGGTACCGGCTGGGACTGCCGGTGGCGGGCACCTGGACGGAGATGATCAACACGGATTCGCAGAGCTACGGCGGGTCGGGCGTGGGCAATCTCGGCGCGGTACAGGCGGAGCCGCTGCCCCTGCACGGCCTGCCGGCGTCGGCGTCCCTGCGGGTACCGCCCCTGGGCGTGCTCTGGCTCAGCCCGAGGTAGCGGGTGCCCTGCCCGAGCCAATCGTCCATTGTGGAGTGAGGCGGCGCCTTGCCGGCGTCGGGTAGATTCCGGCAGATGGGGAGAAAATCGGTCTCGATCAGCGCCGTGGTGGTGTGCCTGCTCGCCGGCGTCGCCGCCTACGTCTGGCATTCGCGTTCGGCCAGTGACTGCCAGCCGCCCCCGAACGAGGACGCGCTACTGGCCGCGTTCAGGGCCGAGCCGGTGTTTCGATTCGTACCCCCGTACGCGACCTTGCAGGGCAGTCCGACATCCGAGAGGGGATGTCAGCGGTTGACCGAAAAGGTGACGGTCCGCGGCAAGGAGCAGGACGCCTACGTCGGTGACACCTCGACCAAGGTCGCGGCAACCTTCGACCTCGGCGTGAGCTTCGGCCAGGACCAGATCACCGCCATGTACGACGCGGGCCTGCGGGGTCGAGGGTGGATGCCGCAGCAGGCGGACTTCCCGCAGGTGATCCCGGGTGACTACCAGGCGGGGCTGTTCTACTGCAAGAACATCGACGGCGTACCGAGCTTCCTCTGGATCGATGAGCGCTGGATCGGCCCTTCACAGGGGACCGCTCCCCGCGGGGGCGCGGCGCCCTCGCCCACGTCGCCTTTTGACCGAGAGGGCACGATCAGCATCAGCATCCACGCGCAGAGCGGAGTCGGCTGCCTACCCTCACCGACCGAGTCCTCGGTGGACCCGGTCGCCAGCCCACCGAGCTGACCCGCCCGCGGGGCGCGCCCGTCGCCTTCACCGCCAAGGTGCCGCTGTTGTGAACCATCGCCCCCGCCGACCCCGCACCGCCCAACGTCCCTACCATTGCGTCAGTCCTGGGGCGGCATGGCGGGAGGAGCACGGACCGCGTGATCAGAGATCGGCTGGCGAGCACCGAGCCGGACGCCTGGCTGCACCCAGTCTCGATGCCGAACGGGGTCGGCGACACCGCCGCCTTCGAGCGCGCCGGCCTGCTCGTGCGGCCCGACCGCAGACTCGGGCAGGTGGTACGCGGCCGGCCGCCGGGCGTCACCGCACACCAGTGGAGTTCCGCCACGCGTACCCCGCTGGCGTTCGTGGTGGCCGAGGCCGCCGGCCAGACTCCGGTGCTGGCCGTCCAGCTGCGTGACCCGGCGGTGCTCGGGGCCGGCGCCGCGCGCGCCGACCGGGCGACCGCCGCCGTGTGCGAGGCCGTCGGCCTGCCGCTGCTGCGCGTCGAATCCGCGGCGCACGGTACCGGTGCGTTCGCGCGGCGCGTCCTCGAGTACGTGCTCGACGCGCACGCGTACACCACGGCCACCGGGGGCGAGCCGCCCGGCTACCGCGACATCACCGGCCGGCTGCCCGACGGCCGGGAGGGGTACGTCAACGACCTCGGCGCAGTCGCCCGCGCGGCGGCGGTCGACGCCTACGTGAGCGGGCGCCTGGTCGACCCGATCGTGCGGGCGCTGAACGTGTCCTGGCGCGACGGCACCGCCGAGGGCTGGGCGTGGCTGGACGTACGCGAGGGGCAGTGCCTGTTCGAGCGGGCCCGGATCCGGCAGCACCGCTTCTCGTGCGGGGTCGATCCGAGCCGGCTCGCGGAGGACCTGGCCACCTCGGCGATCGGCGAACGGCTCAAGCTGCTGGGCATCGCCGAGCCCGCCCTGCACGACAAGCGTGACCTGGCGCGCGAGTTGGCCGGGCTCAAGCGTCGCCGGGACGAACTGGCCACGCCGTTCGCGTTCGACCACGTCTCGTTCGACTGAGCGGGTGCGCGCGCACCAGCCGGCTCACGGAATCCTGGCGACCGCCCCGTACACCGACGTCTCCTCGGCCGACGGGCGGGGCGGCTGCTCGGCCTCGGCGCGCCATTCGGCCACCGACACGATGCCCGGCTCCACCAGTTCCAGACCGTCCAGGAAACCCGCGAACTGTTCGCGCGAACGGAACTGGAAGGGCACCTGGTCGCGGTCGGTGTCGTCCACCGCCGCGGCGGTCTCCGGCGACAGGTAGTCGTTGGTGGCGTGCGTGACGGTCAGGTAGCTGCCGGAGGGCATGGCCTCGACCAGCCGGGCGATCGCCGCGTACGGGTCGTCCGAGTCCTTGAGGAAGTGCAGCACGGCCACCACCATCAGCCCGACCGGCCGGGTCAGGTCGAGGGTGCCCAGCAGCTCCGGGTCGCTCAGGATCGAGTCGGGTTCCCGGATGTCGGCGTCGAGGTACGCGGTGGCGCCCTCCGGCGAGCTGGTCAGCAGCGCCCGGGAGTGGGCCAGCACGATCGGGTCGTTGTCGACGTAGACCACCCGGCAGGACGGATCGACCGCCTGGGCCACCAGGTGGGTGTTGTCGGCGGTGGGGATCCCGGTGCCGATGTCGAGGAACTGGCGCAGGCCGACCTCGCCGGCCAGGAAGCTGACGGCCCGGCGCTGGAACCGGCGGTTCTCGATGACCGCCGTCCGGATGGTGGGGAACACCCCGGCGATGGCGTCGCCGGACGCCCGGTCGGCGGGGAAGTTGTCCGTGCCGCCGAGCCAGTAGTTGTACCGCCGGGCCGGGTGGGCCACCGAGGTGTCCAGCTCCGCCAGCAGCTTCTGTGCGTCCACCTCGGACATCGGCTCTCGACCGCTCACCGCTACCCCCGGTTCATCGATGGTCGTCCTCGTAATCTTAGTACCGGAGCTGGCCTACTCCAGTTTTCCGACCGGTCGCCCGGCCGCGAACACCCGCCGGTCGAGCAGTCGCTGGGGGCGCCCCGTAGGCTCGTGCGATGTCCAAGCGCGAGGAGTGGGACGTCGCCGTAGTCGGCGGCGGGCCGGCCGGGCTGGCGGCGGCGATCACCGCGGCGACCGCCGGCGCCCGGACAGTGGTCCTGGAACGGTCGAGCTACCCCCGGTACAAGACCTGCGGCGGCGGCCTGATCGGCGCGTCGCTGGCCACCGTCGCGCCGTGGATCACCGTTCCCGAACGCGACGAGATCCACGCGGTCACCGCCACCCACGACGGCGGCCGGGAGTTCACCCGGCGCGACGACGCGCGACCGCTGCTGCGGATGGTGCTGCGCGACGAGTTCGACGACGCCCTTCAACGGCGCGCGACCGAGGCCGGGGTCACCATCCAGCAGGATTCGATGGTGCGCGCGATCGACCAGGCCGACGGCGCCGCCGTCGCGCGGCTGGCCGACGGCCGGGAGGTGTGCGCCCGGGTCCTCGTGGGCACCGACGGCTCGTCCGGCGTCAGCGCCCGGCACGCCGGCGCCCGGTTCGAACAGGTGGACCTCGGGCTCGAGGTCGAGGTGCCGGTGCCGGACCCGGTACGTGAGCGGTGGCGCGGCCGGGTACTGCTGGACTGGGGCCCGATGCCCGGCTCGTACGGCTGGGTGTTCCCCAAGTCGGACCGGCTCACGGTGGGCGTCATCGCCGCCCGCGGCCGGGGCGAGGAGACCCGCGCGTACCTGCGGCGGTTCGTCGAGCGCCTCGGGTTGGCGTCCTACCAGCCGGTCCACGACTCCGGCCACCTCACCCGGTGCCGGGCGGCCGACTCCCCGCTGCGCCGGGGTCGGGTCGTCATCGCCGGTGACGCGGCCGGGCTGCTGGAACCCTGGACGCGAGAGGGAATCAGCTTCGCCCTGCGCTCCGGCGCCTTCGCCGGAGCCGCCGCCGCGGCCGCGGCCGCCACGGGCACCGGTACCGAGGCGGAGTTCGACCGCGCCCTGGACCGGTACGCCGCGGACGTGAACCGGGTGCTGATCCCCGAGATGCGGGCGGGGCGGCGGCTGCTGTCCGCGTTCATCCGCCACCCGGGCCTGTTCCACCGCGCGCTGGCCACGCCGCCCGGTTGGCGCGTGTTCATGAGGCTGTGCCGCAGCGAGGTCAGCTTCGCCGGCGCGGCCGACCGGCCCGCGGTGCGTGCCCTCCTGGCCATGTTCGGCGGCAAGTCCGATCCGGCGCAGCTCGGTGCCGCGGGCCGATCGTCTCGTTAGGACACTCGCTCGCCCGGTCGGGCTCCGACCGGTTCGGGCTCGCCGGCGGCGGGCAGCGCCTCGCCGGTCTCCAGCAGGGTCTTGAGGTTGGACAGCACGTGTGGCCAGCCCTGGCTGATCATCCCCTGTAGGGTGCCGCCGGGTTCCAGGTCGTCGTGCACGACGGTCAGCTTGACCAGCCGCCCCTGGGGTTCGATGTCGAAGGTCACCGTCGACCGGCGCTCGGCGGCCAGCCTGGCGAGCGCCTCGTCATCGATCCCGTGGGACCGCGCCCACTCCGGCGTGAACGTGTGCCACGAGTAGGACAGCCGGCGGTACGGGTCGGACTCGATGACGACCTGGGCGGGGTCGGTGGTCCTCACCCCGTTCTCCTCCCAGACCATGGGTGCCCCCACCGTCCACTCCGACTCGAGAGCCAGTCCCCCCCAGTAGCGGCGGGTGAACGTCGGATCGGTCAGCCCCCGCCAGAGCCGTTCCGGGGTGGTGTTGATGTAGGTCGTGTACACGAATGCCGAATCGCTCATTGATGCCTGCTCCAATGCTGTCGTCAGATCGGCGAGCACGCGTGCCCGCTCCCGGTCGTACCGGTGGATCCAGCGCTCGGCGACCGCATTGATCGGCGCCGCGTTCAGGTAGTGCAGCTTCTCCCGGCCTCGCCACAGCGTGGTCACCAGGTTGGCGGCCTCCAGCACCGCCAGGTGCTTGCTGACCGACTGCCGGGCCATGTCCAGGCCGGCGCACAGTTCGCGCAGGCTCTGCCCGTTGCGGGCGTTCAGGCTATCCAGCAAACGGCGGCGATTCGCGTCCGCGAGCGCCTTGAAAACCTCGTCCATCCGGCTCCGACCGATGCCAACATGCAACCGTTCGGCTGCATGTCACCACATTAGGCAGCCAGACGGCTGCATGTCAACACGTTGGCTCCCCTCCCAAAAGCCTCGAACTCGTAGGATGACGCGTTGACCTTTCAGGTCAGGAGGGTCTCGATGGTCGGACGTTCATGACCAACCTGCGGGAAGCGGTCGAGGCATACCTCGAGGAGGTCTCACAACCGACCATCGAGGCCACCCCCCTGGTGACGTCCTTCCAGGTGGGAAGGGCCGCATGAGCCCAGCCCTGGCAGATCTTCCGCTCGCATGGCTACGTCGATGCGCGGCGCGGTACGTGGCGGCGGTAGGCGCTGACCGTCGGGTCGCCCTTGAGCCAGAAGCGCCATGGCAGGTCGTGCGCGCCCGTGACCCCGACCCGCGGCCCCGCCTCGATCTCGCCGACCTTCCCGTCGCGCGGCAGCAGCAGACCCAGGCCCGACCCGTCCAGCAGGTTCGTGCCGTAGAACGCCCGGTCGATGCCCAGCGTGGCGCACAGCCGGGCCGGGCCGCGCGCCAGGTCGATGTCCCGGCGCACCGCCACCCGTCTCGCCCGGGCCGTTTCCAGACCATCCACAATGGACCCCGCCCGGAGCAGCACCGCCGAGGCCTCGCCCTCCACGCCGCACACGACGTTCACGCACCAGTGCATGCCGTACGTGAAGTACACGTACGCGTACCCGGCCGGCCCGAACATCACCGCGTTGCGCGGGGTACGCCCGCGGTGCGCGTGTGACGCCGGGTCCAGGCCGGTACCCGAGTAGGCCTCCACCTCGGTCAGCCGCACCGTCACCCCGCCGGCCACCAAGCGGCACCCGAGCAGCCCGCGGGCGGCCCGGTCGACGGGGCCGGCCAGCAGCTCGGCGAGGCCCGGCTCGCGGCGTGTCAGCGGGGTACCACCCGCTCGCTGGCCCAGGACCGCCACTGGTCGAGGCGGTCCTGCACGGTCACCAACTGGTCGGCCACCGGCCCCGGCCCGGTCGAACCGGGAGTACGCCGGGCGGCAAGCGCGCCCCGCACCGACAACACCTCCCGCACCTCCGGCGTGAGCCGAGGCGACACGGCGGCGAGGTCGTCGTCGGAGACCTCCTCCAGCGCGCACTCCCGGGCGGCGGCCAGCGCGACCAGCCGTCCGGTGATCTCATGCGCGTCGCGGAACGGTACCCCCTGGCGCACCAGCCAGTCGGCCACCTCGGTGGCCAGCGTGTACCCCTGCGGCGCGGCGGCGACCAACCGGTCCACCCGTACCGTCATCGTGGAGATCATCCCCGCCAGCGCCGGCAGCACCAGCTCCAGCGTGTCGACCGCGTCGAAGACCGGCTCCTTGTCCTCCTGCATGTCCCGGTCGTACGCCAGCGGCAGGCCCTTGAGCATGGTCAGCACCGAGACCAGCCCGCCGATCAGCCGGCCGGTCTTGCCCCTGGCCAGCTCGGCGATGTCCGAGTTCTTCTTCTGCGGCATGATCGACGAGCCGGTCGCGAACCCGTCGTCCAGCTCCACCCAGCCGAACTCGGGAGTGGTCCACAGCACCACCTCCTCGCCCAGCCGGGACAGGTGCACCCCGGCCAGGGCGAGCACGAACAGCAGCTCGGCGACGAAGTCCCGGTCGCCCACCGCGTCGATCGAGTTCGGCGCGGCCTGCTCGAAGCCCAGCTCCTGAGCGACCTGCACCGGGTCCAGCGGCAGCGACGAGCCGGCCAGCGCGCCGGCGCCCAGCGGGCTGACCGCCGCCCGGCGGTCCCAGTCCCGCATCCGGTCGAGGTCGCGCAGCAGCGCCTGGACGTGCGCCAGCAGCTGGTGGCCGAAGGTGACCGGCTGGGCGTGTTGCAGGTGGGTCATGCCGGGCGCGGGCGTTTCCACGTGCCGCTCGGCCTGTTCGGTCAGCGCGTCGGCCAGCTCGACCAGCCGGGCCGCCACGCCGCGGGCGTGGTCGCGCAGGTACAGCCGGAGGTCGGTGGCCACCTGGTCGTTGCGGGACCGGCCGGCGCGCAGCTTGCCGCCCAGCGTGCCCAGGCGCTCCAGCAGCCCGCGCTCCAGCGCGGTGTGCACATCCTCGTCGTCCACGGTGGGCCGGAACTCCCCGGAGGCGCACGCCGCCTCCAGGTCGTCCAGCGCGGCCAGCATCCGGCCCAGTTCGTCGGCGGACAGCAGGCCGGCACGGGCCAGCACCCTGGCGTGCGCGCGGGAGGCGGCCAGGTCGTACGGGGCCAGCCTCCAGTCGAACTGCACGCTCACGGAGAGCCGGGCCAGCGCCTCGGCCGGTCCGCCGGCGAACCGTCCACCCCAGAGTCGGGTCGAGCCTTCGGTCAGTGACTGATCGTTCACGTTGGCTATTATGCTCATCGTCAGCTCTGGGCCCTGATCCTCATGGAAGAAGCGGCTGTGTCGCGCCGCGCCGGCTGGCGCCCACTCATGATCATTCGTTGCCTTCCTCACGCCCGGCCCAGCCGGACAGCTTGGCGGCCAGCCGCTGGCCACTGCGGTTGATGGCGTCCTCGCCGGTCTCGCGCGCCACGACGAGGATGGTGTCGTCACCGGCGATGGTGCCGACCACGTCCGGCAGGCCGGAGCGGTCCAGCGCGCTGGCGAGGAACTGCGCGGCCCCGGGCGGAGTACGCAGCACCACCAGGTTGCCGCTGGCGTCGGCGCCGGTGAGCAGTTCGCGCAGCAGCCGCACCAGGCGTGCCGGGGCCTGCTCGGCCGGGCGCAGCACGGGGTTACCGTCCTCCGGAATCAGGTACGCGGCCGGGGCGCCGTCGCTCGCGCGGACCTTCACCGCGCCCATCTCCTCCAGGTCACGGGACAGCGTGGCCTGGGTGACCTGTACCCCGTCGGCCGCGAGCAGGTCGGCCAGTTCGGTCTGCGAGCGCACCGGCCGTTCCCGGATCAGCCGGGCGATCCGGGCGTGCCGGGCGGTCTTGGTCAGCGGCGCGGTCATCGGGTGTCCCCGGCGGACATCAGCCAGGCCAGCAGCGCCTTCTGCGCGTGCAGCCGGTTCTCCGCCTGATCGAACACGGCGCTGGCCGGGCCGTCCATCACCTCGTCGGTGATCTCCTCGCCCCGGTGCGCGGGAAGGCAGTGCAGCACGATCGCGCCGGGCGCCGCGGCGGCCAGCAGCTTGGAGTTGACCTGGTACGGCAGGAACGGGGTGATCCGGTCCCGCCCGTCGTCCTCCTGGCCCATCGAGGTCCACGCGTCGGTGGCCACCACGTCCGCGCCGTCCACCGCCTCGTACGGGTCGCGCACCGACTCCACCCCGCCGCCGGTCCACGCCGCGAGCTCATGCGCCCGGGCCAGCACCGCCGGGTCCGGGTCGTACCCGGCCGGGCCGCTGACCCGTACCCGCATGCCCGCGGTGGCCCCGGCCAGCAGGTACGAGTGCGCCATGTTGTTGGCCGCGTCGCCGACGTACGCCAGCGTCCGGCCGGCCGTGGAGCCCAGCCGTTCCCGGATGGTCAGCAGGTCGGCCAGCAGCTGGCAGGGGTGGAAGCCGTCGGTGAGCGCGTTGACCACCGGTACCGTGCCGCCCGCGGCCAGCGCCGCCAGCCGGGCGTCGGAGAAGGTACGGATCACGATCGCGTCCACGTACCGGGACAGCACCGCCGCCGCGTCGTCGATGCTCTCGCCGCGGCCGAAGTGGGTGGAGCGCGAGTCGATGACCAGCGGCTGCCCGCCCAGCTGGGCGACGCCGGTCTCGAACGAGACCCGGGTGCGCAGCGAGGGCTTCTCGAAGATGAGCGCCACCGGGCGCGGGCCGGCCAGCGGCCGGTGGGCGTACCGGTCCTTCTTGAACTCGGCCGCCAGGTCGAGCACCGTCGCCTGCTCGGACGGGCTCAGGTCGTCGTCGCGCAGCAGGTGACGGGTCATGACTCACTTCCCTGGATGGTCTCGGTGTCCACATGGGACAACGCGCCGACGAACGCGTCGGCCTGGTCGGCGGACAGGATCAGCGGCGGAGCCAGCCTGATCACGTTCGGTTGGATGGGGTTGACCAGGAAGCCGGCCTCCAGCAGCGCCCCGGCGACGGCCTTGCTGACCGGCTGCTTCAGCACGATGCCCAGCAGCAGGCCGGCCCCGCGCACCTGGGACACCAGCGGGTGGTTCATCGCCTCGACGCCCCGGCGGAGCCGCTCGCCGATCCGCTTCACGTGGTCCAGCAGCCCCTCGGAGGAGATGGTGCCGAGCACCGCCAGCGCCGCCGCGCAGCTGACCGGGTTGCCGCCGAAGGTGCTGCCGTGGCTGCCCGGGCCGAACAGGTCGGCGGCCGGGCCGAAGGCCAGGCAGGCGCCGATCGGCAGCCCGCCGCCGAGCCCCTTGGCCAAAGTCATGACGTCCGGCTCGATGCCCTCGGCCTGGTGGGCGAACCAGTGGCCGGTGCGCCCGATGCCGGTCTGCACCTCGTCGAGCGCGAGCAGCGCGCCGTGCCGGGTGGTGATCTCGCGGGCCGCGGCCAGGTATCCGCTCGGCGGCACCACGACACCCTGCTCGCCCTGGATCGGCTCCAGGATCACCATCGCGGTGTCGTCGGTGACCGCGGCCGCGAGCGCCTCCACCGAGCCGTACGGCACGTGGGTGACGTCACCGGGCAGCGGCCGGAACGGGTCGACCTTGCCCGGCTGGCCGGTCAGCGCGAGCGCGCCCATGGTGCGCCCGTGGAACCCGCCCTCGGCCGCCACCACGTGCGTGCGCCCGGTGCGGCGCGACAGCTTGAACGCCGCCTCGGATGCCTCCGCACCCGAGTTGGCGAAGAACACCCGGCCCGGCCGGCCGACCAGGGCCAGCAGCAGTTCGGCCAGCGCCACCGGCGGCTCGGCGATGTAGAGGTTGGACACGTGCCCGAGGGTGGCGATCTGCCGGCTGACGGCGTTGACCACCGCCGGGTGGGCGTGGCCGAGCACGTTGACCGCTATCCCGCCGAGCAGGTCCACATAGGAGCGCCCGGACTCGTCCCAGACCACCGCGCCCTCGCCGCGCACCAGGGCGAGCGGCGGAGTGCCGTAGTTGTCCATCATGGACTGTTGCCAACGCTCGATCAGGGAACTGGTCATGACGGCACCACCATGGTTCCGAAACCCTCCGAGGTAAAGACTTCCAGCAGCGTGGAGTGGGCGACCCGACCGTCCACGACGTGGGCCGCGGGCACGCCGCCGCGTACGGCGCGCAGGCAGGCCTCCATCTTGGGCGCCATGCCGGCCGACAGGCTCGGCAGCAGTTCGGCGAGCGCGTCGGTGCCGATCAGGGAGATCAGGCTGGACTCGTCCGGCCAGGACGCGTAGAGGCCGCTGACGTCGGTCAGCACGACCAGCTTCCGGGCCCGCAGCGCGACCGCCAATGCGGCCGCGGCGGTATCCGCGTTGAGGTTGTGCAGCACGCCGTCGACGTCCGGCGCGACCGTGGACACCACCGGGATGCGCCCGGCGTCGATGAGGTCGGCGACCGCCGACACGTTCACCGCGTCCACGTCGCCCACCTGGCCGACGTCGACCGGCTCGCCGTTGACGAAGGCCGGCCGGCGCACGGCGGTGAACAGCCGGGCGTCCTCACCGGACAGGCCGACTGCGAACGGACCGTACTCGTTGATCAGCCCCACCAGCTCCCGGCCGACCTGCCCGACGAGCACCATCCGCACCACGTCCATCGCCTCGGGCGTGGTGACCCGCAGCCCGCCGCGGAATTCGCTCTCGATGCCCAGCCGGGACAGCATCGTCGAGATCTGCGGCCCGCCGCCGTGCACCACGACCGGCTTGAGCCCGACGTAGCGCAGGAACACCATGTCGGCCGCGAAGTCCCGGCGCAGCTCCGGCGAGGTCATCGCGTTGCCGCCGTACTTGATGACGATGGTGGCGCCGTGGAACCGGGCCAGCCACGGCAGCGCCTCGATCAGGGTGGCGGCCTTGGACTGCGCCACCGCCATGTCACGGGTCAACGATGCGGTCATGTCGAGTACGCCGAGTTCTCGTGGACGTACGCCAGCGACAGGTCGTTGGTCCAGATGGTCGCCTGTTCGCCGCCGGCGTGCAGTTCGATGGTTATCGTCACGGCCCGGCCGGTGAGGTCCACTTTGGACCGATCCTCGGCCGCACCGCCGCCCCGGCACACCCACACCCCGTTGACCGCGACGTCGAGCTGGTCCGGCTCGAACACGGCGCTCGTGGTGCCCACGGCGGCCAGGATCCGGCCCCAGTTCGGGTCGTTGCCGAACAGCGCGGTCTTCACCAGGCTGTTACGCGCCACGGCCCGCCCCACCTGTACCGCGTCCGCCTCGCTCGCCGCGCCGGTCACCTCGATCGTGACGTCCTTGGTCGACCCCTCGGCGTCGGACAGCAGCGCCGCGGCGAGGTTGCCGCACGCGGCGGTCACCGCGCGGGTCAGCTCGTCCCGCTCCGGCGCGATGCCCGAGGCGCCGCTGGCCAGCAGCAGCACCGTGTCGTTGGTGGACATGCACCCGTCGGAGTCGAGCCGGTCGAAGGTCAGGCGGGTCGCCTCGCGCAGCGCGGCATCCAGCGCCTCGGAGTCCGCCACCGCGTCGGTGGTCAACACCACCAGCATGGTGGCCAGCCCGGGGGCGAGCATGCCGGCGCCCTTGGCCATCCCGCCCACGCACCACCCCGATCCCGGGACGACGGTGGTCTTCGGCCGCGTGTCGGTGGTCATGATGGCCAGCGCCGCCGGTGCGCCACCGTCGGCCGACAACTCACCGGCCGCGGCGTCCACGCCGGGCAGCAGCTTGTCCATGGGCAGCCGCTCGCCGATCAGCCCCGTCGAGCAGACCGCCACCTCGCCGGCCCCGATCGAGATCCCGGCGGCGTCCAGTACCCGGGCGGTGTGCTCCGCCGTCGCGTGGGTGTCCTGGAAGCCCGGCGCCCCGGTACAGGCGTTGGCGCCGCCTGAGTTGAGCACCACCGCGCGCACCGCCGGGCCGCGCAGCACCTGCTGGCTCCACAGCACCGGCGCGGCCTTGACCCGGTTGGCGGTGAAGACCCCGGCCGCGCTCGCGTCCGGGCCGTCGTTGACCACGAGCGCCACGTCGAGGCCGCCGCTGGCCTTGAGCCCGGCGGCCACGCCGGCCGCCCGGAACCCCGCGGCGGCCGTAACTCCAACCGATCCCTCACTCACGGGCAACTCGCTCACGGCGCCACCCCGTTCGCGGTCAGGCCGGTCGTCTCGGCCAGGCCGAGCATCAGGTTCGCGCACTGGATGGCCTGGCCGGCCGCGCCCTTGCCCAGGTTGTCGATGGCCGAGACCACCATGATGCGGCCCGAGTCGGTGTCCATCGTGGACTTCAGGTGCGCCGCGTTCGAACCGGATGTCGCGGCCGTGTGCGGCCAGGCGTTGCCGGGCAGTACCCGCACGAACGGCTCGCCCCGGTACGCCTCGGCCAGCACCGCCTCGACGTCGGCGGCCGTGACCCCCGCGGAGGTCGGGCGGGCGGTGACCGTCGCCAGGATGCCCCGCGGCATCGGCGCCAGCACCGGCGTCATGGACAGCGTCCGCGCACCGGTGGCCTGCTTGATCTCCGGTACGTGCTGGTGGGCGCCGACCTTGTACGGCGACAGGTCGCCCATCACCTCGCTGCCCAGCAGGTTCGGCTTGAGCCCCCGCCCGGCCCCCGAGGTGCCCGAGGACGCGACCACTACCACGTCCTCCGGGTCCGCCAGCCCGACCGCGATGAGCGGGGCGAGAGCGAGGATCACCGACACCGCGTAGCAGCCGGTGTTGGCCACCCGGTCCGCCCCGGCGATGGCCTCCCGCTGGCCGGGCAGTTCCGGCAGGCCGTAGGTCCAGGCGCCGGCGTGCGGGCCACCGTAGTAGCGCGCCCACGCCCCGGCGTCACGCAGCCGGTGGTCGGCACCCAGGTCAACGATCTTGACGTGAGCGGGCATCGCCGCCGCCAGCTCGGCGGACTGCCCGTGCGGCAGGGCCAGGAAGACCAGGTCCGCGCCGCCCAGGGTGTCCGGATCGGTCTCGGTCAGGACAAGATCGGCCAGGGTGACCAGGTGCGGATGCACCTCCGCCAACGGGGTTCCCGCCTGGCTGTGCGCGCTCGCCGCCACCACTTCGACCTCGGGGTGCCCGGCAAGCAGGCGCAGCAGTTCACCCCCGGCGTACCCGCTGGCGCCGGCCACCGCCACTCGCGCTCCCATGCATCCTCCCTCGCATCGCTATGCAAAGGAGCGTATCAGCATGCAACGAACGCGTTCAACGGTGATCCGCTCAAGATCCGGATTCGGTCAGCTCCCGTCGATCCCCTGGGCCAGTTGATCACGTCCGCGCACCCCGAACCGCCGGTACAGCCGGGTGAGGTTCGCCTCCACCGCCTTGATCGACAGGAAGGTCGACCGGGCGATCTCCCGGTTGGTGGCCCCGCTGCGCACCAGCTCGACGATGCGCCGCTCGGTCTCGGACAGCCCCGCCCCGCGGGCGCCGTCCAGCCTGGCCAGCTCCCCCTCGGCCACCGCCCGCCAGGGACCCGCCCCGGCCGCCGAGTACCGGCCGATCGCCTCGGTCAGTGCCTCCCGCGCCGCGCCCCGCCGGTGCGCCCGGCGCTCGATCGTGCCCAGCGTGTGCCATCCCCGGGCGAGCTCGATCGGGTACGGGTGGGCAGCCCACCGGTGCAGCCGCTGCGCCAGCCCCTCGGCGGCCGAGCGCGGGTCGCCGCCGGCCGCGAGAAGCACCGCGTCGGCCCGGTCCAGCCCCAGTTCCACCACGTGCCGCTCCAGCCGCCGGGCCTGCGCCCGGACCTCGGCCAGCACGCCGGAGGCCTCGTCCCGGGCTCCGGCCGCGGTCAGCGCCTCGACGAAGTCGGCGTGCCACATGAAGCCGGCGGGGTCCACCGGGCCACGGCGCTGCTCCAGCGCGTACGAGCGGCGCATCGGCTCCACCGCGGCGACCGGGTCGCCGCCCAGCAGCAGGATCTGACCCTGCACCGCGTACGCGCCCTTGAGCCAGTCCTCGTCCTTGGCCGCCTCGCTGGCCTCGATCGCGGCGCGCACGTACGTCTCGGCCTGCTCGACCGTTCCGCCGGCCAGCTCCACCAGCGCCGCGATCAGTAGCCCGTTTCCGGGCGGTCCGGTCGAAATGTCGGAGAACAGCCGCATGCAGTACCGCCCGGCGGCCAGCGCGTCGACGCACCGCCCGGCCCGGGTGTACACCGACGCCACCCCGTGCAGCACGTCGGCCAGGTCCCGGACCGTACCCGAGCGCTCCACCTCGGCCCGCAGCGTCTCGATCCGGCGCACCGCCTCGGCCACCTCGCCCCTGCGCAGGGCGGCCGCGGTGGTGATGTGGCGCGCCTCGACCACCGAGGAGCTGAGCGGCAGGCCACGGGAGAGCGCGGCGGCCCGCTCCATGATCTCTTCGCTGCCCCGGATGTTGATCGCCGCTTCCAGGTGGGCCCGCCAGGCCAGGCTCTTGACCAGCGACTCGGTGTCCGAGGCCCGCTCGGCGGCCTCCTCGGCGCTCTTGACCTCGGCCAGCGCCGACTCGGTATCCCCGTCGTAGAACGCCTTGGCCGCGCGCTGCAGCCGCACCCGGCCGACCAGCCGCGGCACGTCCTCGGCGTCGGCGGTGGCCGCGTCCAGCAGCGGCCCCGTCCCCGACTGGTCCTGGCCGGCCAGCTCCACCAGCAGCAACCGGGCCTCCACCCGGGTGGCCGGCCCGGCCGCGCCCCGTAGGGCCTCGGTGGCCAGCCGGCGCGCCTCGACGATGGAGCCGCCCGCGAACGCGTGCCGCGCGGCGTCCAGCCGGCGCTCGGCGGCGCGCTTCTCGTCGATGCTGCGGTCGGCCGCCAGCCGGGCCAGGTCGGCGGCCACCACCGGCGCGCCGCGCCGCCGGGCCACCGCCGCGGCGTCGGCCAGCGTGCTGGCCAGCCCCTCGTCCGGCGCGTTGCGGGCGAGCGCGAGGTGCCGGGCCCGCTCGACCGGATCGTCGACCGCCGCGGCCAGCCGCTCGTGGGCCAGCAGCCGGGCGGACTGATCGGCGTCCGCGTAGACCATCTCGCGCAGCAGCGGGTGGCTGAACCCGATCATGCCGTTGGCCTCGGCGGCGAGCACCCCCGCCCGCACCGCCTCGGCGAGGTCGGCGTCCGGATCGACGCCGGCGCGCTCGATCAGGGTGCGAGTGGGCCGCGCGGCCGCCGCGACCACCATCAGCGGCACCGCGGCCGTACCGGGCAGTGCGGCCAGCCGCGCGGCGAGCAGCCCACGCAACCGGTCCGGTACCGGCAGCGGCTCGCCGCCGCCCAGTGGACTGACCCGCGCGGACAGCGCCCGGCCGAGCTCGACGGCGAACAGCGGATTGCCGCCCGACGCGGCGTGGATGCGCGTCATCGTAGGGCGCGACAGGGCGCCGTCGAAGCGGTCCCGGAGCAGGTCGGCGACCTCGTCCTCGGACAGCGGGCCGAGCGACAGCTCGGTGCACGGCTCCGGGCACAGGTCGACGTGCCGGGACGAGCCGTCGCTGCGCTCGGTGGCGATCATCTGTACCGCGAGGCCGGACAGCCGGCGGGCGACGAACCGCAGCACCCCGGCGCTGGGCTCGTCGACCCAGTGCAGGTCGTCGATGACCAGCAGCACCGGGCTGAGCGCGGCCAGCACCCGCAGCAGTTCCAGCACGGCCAGCCGCACCGCCAGCTCGTCCTGCGGCGTGGCCGGTGCGACGGTGCGCAGCAGCGCGGCGTCCAGCGCGGCGCGCAGATGGCCCGGCAGCAGCGAGCCGTGCTCGGCCAGCGCGCCGGTGAACAGGTCGAGCAGCGTCAGGTACGGCAGCCCGGACTCGACCTCGGCCGCCGAGGCGCGCAGCACGCGAGACTCCGGCCGGTCCGCGGCCAGGCTGGACAGCACGGTCGACTTACCGATCCCGGCCGGCCCGACGAGCAGGACGCTGCCCGCGTCCGCCAACTGCACGCGCGCCACCCCGAGCGCGTCCTCACGACCAATGGGAATGGGTGGCCGACGTTCCCCCACGACGGGGAGTCTGCCTCGTCCGGCGCGTTCCGGGGACCTTTGAGCGAGGCGTTGTAGCGAAAGCGCAACCATCTGATTCCGGTCCGCATTCATCCCTTGACTCGGTCTCCTCCCTTCCAGACTCCGGTGATGTGCGCGGGTTCGGCGAATATCCCCAGGTCAACAAGGGGATCGGCGTCCAGCGTGAGCACGTCGGCCCGGTACGACTCGATGAGCTGGCCGGAGCGCGGCGCCTGGGGGCCCAGCGTGGCCGGCCCGTTGGCGGTGGCCGCCTCGATCGCCTCCAGCGCGTCGAACCCGCACTCGCCCAGCAGCCCCAGTTCCCGGCCGTTGTGGCCCCAGGAGACCGGTCGGTCGCCGGCCGTCAACGACAAATCGGTGCCCATCGCCACGGTCACCCCCAACTCGTGCGCCAGGGACACCGCGGCCGTGTGCTGGTCGATCAGCGCGTCCAGCTTCGCCTGGGCCCACGGCGGCGCCGACCGCGACTCCCAGATCTCCACTACGATGGTGCGGGTCGGCACCAGGACCGCGCCGGTCTCCCGCATCGCGACGGCGCACTCCTCGTCCAGGTACGTGCCGTGTTCGATGGTGCGCACGCCGGCCTCCAGGGCGGCCATGATGCCCGGCTTGCCGTGGCAGTGCGCCGCCACCACCCGGTCGGCCATCCCCGCCATCTCGACGACCGCGCGCAGTTCCTCGCCGGTGAACTGCTGATGGATCGGATGGTCGACCTCGGACAGCACGCCGCCCGAGGCGCACACCTTGATGACCCGCGCGTCGCGGCGCAGCTGTTCCCGGGCCGCCTTCGCGCACTCCGCCGGACCGTCGGCGAGCCGGAACTCGGTACCGGCGCCGGTGTAGTCGAGCATCCACGGCAGCGGGTACCCGTGCAGGTCACCGTGGCCGCCGGTGGGTGACAGCACGGCGCCGGCCGGATAGATGTCCGGCCCGGTCACGATGCCCTCGCGCACCGCCTTGGCCAGGTGGACGCCCAGGCCACCCATCTCGCGCACGGTGGTCACCCCGGCGTCCAGCGCGGCCCGCAGGTCGGCCGTCGCCCGGGCCGCCCGCAGCGGGGCGGGCTCCACCGGCAGCCTCGCCAGGTCCAGGCTGTATGCGCCGAACAGGTGCGTGTGGCAGTCCCACAGGCCGGGCATCACGGTATGCGCGTGCACGGTCGCGGCATCCGGGGTCGGCGGCGCCTGGGCGGCCGGGCCGGCGTAGCTGATCGCCTCCCCGTCGATGAGCACCACCGCGTCGGGTACCGGGCTTCCCCGGCCGGGAATCAGCTGCGTCGCCTCGATCCGTTGCATGACCTGAGGGTATGCGGCTGTTGACCGCTTGACTAAGCGGGGCTGTTTGATACCGTTCGATGGCGCGGTTGCTTGGTCCGAATTGTACTCATTGAGCTGATATCTATTCATGGCGTGGGGGCCGTTGTGTAGTGGAGGTTGTAAAGGTGGCGCAGGTCGGTTGGGAGCGGCAGTGTGCCTGCGTGTCGCTTGGCGTGTGTGCGGCGATGAGTCGTGAGCACGGGCGTCAGTTGTTGGTTGGTGTGGGTGAGGGTGTGCGGTAGTGGCGGGCGTCTTGGTCTCGACCGCGACGTGTACCGCTTTCCGGGCGATGTGTGGCGGCACCCCTGATCGGCCGGGTGTACCGGTACCTGTGGCGGGGCGGCTTCTTGCACAGCGGGTCGGGTGGCTCGCGGATCTGGTCGGGGCGATGGCCGATCAGGTGATCGCGCAGCGGTGGACGGATGCCTGTCTGGCGCAACTTGCTGGTGGGGTGGGTCCGGATGGGCGGGTGTTGCCGGGTAAGGGTTGGGTGGCGTTGCGCCGGTTGGGGTGGGGTGCAGTCGCTCCGGTGGGTGTGGTGGTGTCGGATCGGGTGCGGCGGGTTGCCGAGGAAGAGGCAGCCCGTGCCCTGCGACTTTCGACCAGTCGCCGGCTGGTGGTCGTCGCGTTGCTGTCCACGTGGCCGCGGAACCCGGCACAGCGCACCGATCAGGAATGGTCGACGTTGCGCCGGTCGCTCCCCGATGGGGTGGACAGCGCGACGATCCGTAACCGGACCCGGCAGATCACCGCGTGGGTGACCCGTTGCGATCGGTTGCCAGTGGATATGTGCGAGTTGGAGGCGGCGCCGGGGGTGGCGCGGCAGGTGAGCCTGGCCGCCGCGGACCGCCAACTGGTCCGCGTGCAGCGGGTCGACGACCGTATGGTGCGGGTGTGGGTGCAGTTGCCGGTGTGCCCGTTGCCGGGCTCGTATGCGGACTGGGTGTGGCACGCGCTGACCGTGCGGGTGCCGGCGACGATGCCAGGCACCCCGACCGTGTGCACCCCGACCCTGCGCCCGGCTGTCGATGGGGTTCGGGTGGACCTACCCTGGCGGGTCGACCACATCCCGTCGACGTTGATGGGTCATACCCGGGCGGTCGGTGCGGACTGGGGTGTGAACACCCTGCTCACTGGCACCTTTGCCGACTCGGACGGGTCGGGCGGGTCGTCGTTGCGGGCGATGGGCGGGCCGTTGCGGTTCGACGCGACCGGCGTGTCGAGTAAATTCGTGCGGCTACGCCGCCACCGCGAACAGTTGAACACCAAGATCGATCACCTGACCCGGCTGGTGCAGGGCCGCCCGGCCGCCGCCGTACCCGACCCGGCCCTACTGACCAAACTCATGCGGTTGCGGACGGAGCATGAGACGGTGTGCGCCCGGATCCGGCACCTCAATCGGGCGTTGGCCTGGTCTGCGGCGCGATGGCTGGTCGACCACGCCACCACCGCCGACGCCACCGTGATCTACCTGGAAGACCTCACCACTCTAGAGGCCCGGAGCGGGTCACGCAGTCTCAACCGCCGCTTGTCCGGCGCGGTCCGCGGCCAGGTATCCACCGCCGTGCACCACCTGGCCACCAAGGCGGGTGTCGCGGTGGTGCGGGTCCCGGCCCGCGGCACGTCCTCGTGCTGTCCCCGCTGCGGCGCCACCGTGCGGCATGTCAAGGCCCCGGACCGGCTGGTGGCCGGCTACCGGTGGACGACCTGCGGCTGTGGGCTGTCGGCTGATCGGGATCACGCCGCGGCGCAGCGCATCGCCGCCCGGGGCCTGGCCAACCAGACCAGAACCCGCCGCGATCCCACCACCGGCGGCGGGATCATCCGCACCGCCATCGACGCCCCGATCCACCCGCACCGCCCGCGTCGGCGGAAGAAGACCCCGGGCGCCGCGGCCCCCAGCAGACCGCGCCGGGACCGGCGCAAGAACGGTCCCACCCGGCAACAAGTTCGACCCGCGACTTTCCGATGTTCACCTCTGCTGCCCTCGCGACGGCAGACTCCCGCCCCGGCAGACTCGCCTCAAGCAGTCACCGGCAAGCGTCCGGCGGGACGGCTACCCCAGGAGACCCACCCAGGCCTCCAGGTACCGACCACGATTCCCACCCGCCCCCACCGGGTCCGCGGGGCACTCCTCGGCCACGGCTTCCACCACTTGGTACACGCCACACCAGTACCAACGGCGAAACGCCCGAATCGCTGAAGATCACACAGGGAATTAGAGACGCTACGCGGCCTGACCGGCCGGTGAACGCAGGCGTACGGCTACGCGCCGCGCAGCACCGCACCGACCCGGCGCGCCGCCTCGGCCACCGCCGCGTCCCGTGCCGCCACTGCCTCGTCGCCGGTGAGCGTGCGGTCCGGCGCCCGGAACGTCAGCTTGTACGCCAGCGACTTGCGCCCCTCGCCGAGCTGCTCGGAGGAGTACACGTCGAACAGCCGTACCGTCTCCAGCAGCGGCCCGGCCCCGGTGACCAGCGCGTCCTGTACGGCGGCGGCCGGCGTCGTCGCGTCCACCACCACCGCCACGTCGATCAGGGCCGGCGGGTAGGTGGAGAAGTCCGGCGCCGCCACGATTCCGGGCAGCGGCAGGGCGTCGAGGTCCAACTCCATCGCGGCGCTGCCCCGGGGCAGCTCGAACGCCTCGCACACCGCCGGGTGCAGTTCACCCGCGTACCCGACCACGGTCTCGGGCTCGCCCGCCTGGCCGGCCAGCACGAACTCGGCGCACCGGCCCGGGTGCCACGGCGCCCGCTGGGCCGCCCGCACCGTGACCCGCGCGCCCGCCGCGTCCACGGTGGTCCGGGCCGCCTCGATGGCGTCGGCCCAGGACGCCGTGCGCCCGGCACCCCACCAGCCGGCCCGCTCGACGTCGCCGACCAGCACCGCGGCCACGTGCCACGGCTGGTGCGGGATCGCCGCCTCGGTCGCGGCCAGGTCGGACTCGGACGGGCGACCGTCCACGCCCATCGCCGGTGCGGCGGGCTGGTCCGGCCGGCGCAGGAACACCGTGCCCAGCTCGAACAGGGCCACGTCGCGCTGGCCCCGGCCCAGGTTGCGCCGGACCGTGCCGAGCAGCGGGGGCAGCAGCGTGGTGCGCAGCAGCGGCTCCTCGTCCGACAGTGGGTTGGCCAGCCGCACGGCGGCCCGGCGCGAATCATCGTCGGGCAGCCCGAGCGCGTCCAGCGCGCCCGCCGCCACGAACGGGTAGGACAGGGCCTCCACGAACCCGGCCTCGGCCAGCGCCCGGCCGACGGTGCGGCGGCGGCGCTGGGTGGGGGTCAGTCCGTTGCCGGCCGGCGCCGCCGGCAGCACGCTCTCGATCTTGTTGTACCCGTCGAGCCGGACGACCTCCTCGACCAGGTCGGCCGGCTGCAGCAGGTCGGGCCGCCAGGTGGGCGGGGTGACCACCAGGGCCGGCACCGCCGCGGGGCCCGGCTCGGCCGGCTGGCCGGGCGAGACCGCGCAGCCAACCTCCTGCAGCAGCTGCGCCACCCGCTGTTCCGGGTACGCGATGCCGGCCACGCGGCCCGGCAGCGACGAGGGCATGACGATCGGCCGGGGCGCCACCACGTGATCGAGGTCCAGCACGCCCGGCTCCGGCCGGCCGCCGCCGAACTCGGTCATCAGCGTCACGGCGCGCTGCAGGGCCACCAGCGGCAGCTGCGGGTCGACACCCCGCTCCCAGCGCTTGGCCGCCTCCGACAGCAGCCGGTGCCGGCGAGCGGTGCGGGAGACCATGACCGGGTCCCAGTGCGCCGCCTCGAACAGCACGTCGACCGAGTCCGGCTGCATCTCGCTGTTCTCGCCGCCCATCACGGCGGCCAGCGACACCGGCAGGCCCGCGCCCGGCGCGAGCGGGTTGTCCAACCCGGTGTCGCAGATGACCATGTCTTCGCCGTCCAGCTCGCGGTCCACGCCGTCCAGCGTGGTCAGCCGCTCACCCGCGCGGGCCCGACGCACCAGCAGCGGCCCGGCCAGCCGGTTCGGGTCGAACGCGTGCATCGGCTGACCCAGTTCGAGCATCACGTAGTTGGTGATGTCCACGGCCAGCGAGATCGAGCGGATGCCGGCCACCGACAGCCGCTGCTTCATCCACTGTGGAGCCTGCGCCGCCGGGTCGATGCCGCGCACCATCCGGACGGCGAACCGGTCGCAGCCGACCGGGTCGTCGACGGTGATCGGGTACGGCGAGGGCTCGGTGGCGCCCGGCGCGTCGATGCGCGCCGGGTCGCGCAGCGGCACCCCGAACGCGTGCGACAGCTCGCGGGCGATGCCGCGCGCCGAGTGGCAGTACCCGCGGTCGGGCGTGATCTCCAGCTCGACCACGATGTCGTCCAGCCCGACCACTGGCCGGGCGTCGTCGCCGGGGTGCAGCCGCTCCGACGGCGGGATCACCATGATGCCGGCGTGATCGTCGCCGAGGCCCAGCTCGCGCACTGAGCAGATCATGCCGTCCGAGACCTTGCCGTACGTCTTGCGCGCGGCGATGGCGAAGTCGCCCGGCAGCACCGCGCCCGGCAGCGCGACGACGACCGTCTCGCCCTCGGCTACGTTGGGGGCGCCGCACACGATCCCGCGCGGCTCGGCCTCGCCGACGTCCACCTGGCAGTACCTGATCGGCTTCTTGAACCCGGTCAGCAGCTCCGCCGAGAGCACCCGGCCGAGCACCAGCGGACCGGTCACGGTGGTGCGCAGGTCGACGATCTCCTCGACCTCCAGCCCCATGCCCACGAGCGCCCGCTCCAGCGCGTCCGGCTCCACCGGTACGTCGACGTACTCGCGAAGCCAGGAAATCGCGATCCGCACCGGATCAGCCCTCCATTCCGAACGGGCGGGCGAAGCGGACGTCGCCCTCCACCATGTCGTGCATGTCGCCGATCCCGTTGCGGAACATCAGCGTGCGCTCGATGCCCATGCCGAAGGCGAACCCGGAGTACTCGTCCGGGTCGATGCCGCACGCGCGCAGCACCCGCGGATTGACCATCCCGCAGCCGCCCCACTCGACCCAGCGCGGCCCGTCGCGGTGCTCCGGGAACCACACGTCGAACTCGGCCGACGGCTCCGTGAACGGGAAGTAGTGCGGGCGCCAGCGGGTGCGCGCCTCGGGGCCGAACATGGCGCGGGCGAAGTGGTCCAGCGTGCCGCGCAGGTGGGCCATGGTGATGCCCTTGTCGACCACCAGGCCCTCGACCTGGTGGAACACCGGGGTGTGGGTCGCGTCCAGTTCGTCGGTGCGGTAGGTCCGGCCGGGCACCACTATGTAGATGGGCAGCGGCCGGGTCAGCATCGACCGCGCCTGCACCGGCGAGGTATGGGTGCGCAGCACCAGCCCCGGCACGTCCACGAAGAAGGTGTCCATCGTCCCGCGTGCCGGGTGGTCCGGCGCGATGTTCAGCGCGTCGAAGTTGTACCACTCGGCCTCGAGCTCGGGGCCCTCGGCGATCTCGTACCCCATCCCGATGAACAGGTCGCCGATCCGCTCCATCATCGTGGTCAGCGGATGCCGGGCACCGCGGGGCCGGCGGTCACCGGGCAGCGTGACGTCCACCGCCTCCTCGGCCAGCACCCGCCGTTCCTGCTCGGCGGCGAGCACCGCCCGCCGGGCGTCGTGCGCGGCCTGGACGGCCGCCCGAGCGGCGTTGACCCGGGCGCCCGCGTCGGCCTTGGCGGCCGGCGGCAGCGCGCCGATTTCCCGGCGGGCCAACGAGACCGGGGCGCGGTCGCCGAGGTGGGCCGGGCGCAGCGCGGTGAGCGCGTCCAGGTCCGCCGCCTCGGCGAAGGCCTTCTCCGCGCCGGCTACGGCATCGTCCAGCGCCGACTGATCCAGCAGCGCGGCCCGCTTGGGGTCGTAGGGGTCGTTGCGGTACGCCATGGTTTCTCGTCTCCCGAACCAGACAACTGCGTCAGCTTACGGATGCTCCGCAGCCCGCGGGTGCGGGAGGGTAGCCGGGTCAGCCCAGCCGCCCGCCGACACCGGCGGGCTGGCTAAATGAGCGACTGGTCTGGGTCGTCGCGCGGCGCCGGACGCGCCAAGCCAGACTGGTCGTGATCACTCTCGGACTCCCGTGCCTCACGGCCGCCGATGGCGGCCAACGCTCTCGCTGAAGCGTACAGGCAGACCGCGGCGGCTGCCGCGAGGTTGAGGCTCTCCGCCCGGCCATGGATCGGCACCCGTACCCGGGCGTCCGCGGCCTCGGCCAGGTCGGCCGGCAGCCCGTGCGCCTCCGAGCCGAACATCCACGCCACCGGCCGGTCCAGCCCGCCGCCCTCGGCCAGTTCGTCCAGGTCGGTCTCGCCGTACGCGTCGGCCGCCAGTACCGGCAGCCCGGCGGCCCGGATCGCGGCCACCACCGAGTCCGGCTCCCGGTGCCGCACCACGTCGACGTGGAACAGGCTGCCCACCGACGCGCGCACGCACTTGCCGTTGTACGGGTCGACCGCGTCCCCGGCGAAGACCACCGCACCGGCCCCGGCCGCGTCCGCGGTGCGCAGCACCGTACCGGCGTTGCCCGGGTCCCGGATGCCGGCCAGCACCGCCATGAGCCCCGGCCCGCGTCCGAGCGCGTCGGGCAGCGGCACGTCCACGAACTCGCAGACCGCCACCAGCCCCTGGGGCGCGACGGTCTCCGCCAACGCCGCCAGGGCGTCGTCCGTGACCGGGGACACCCGGCCCGACCGGGCCACCAGCTCGGGGTGCCGGTCCAGCGCCTGTGGGGTGCCGAACAGCTCGACGATCCGGGGTGCCTCGCCGATCGCCTGCGGCCCCTCGGCGAGGAAGCACCCGGCCGCCTCCCGGTCCCGGCGGCGCTGCAGGCGGCGAGCAGCAACGACCCGGGGCGTCCGCGTCGTGAACGGATCGGCCCCGGGTCGGTACGGTGTGGTCAAGCGACTCAGGCGGCCAGCCCGTCCGTGTCGGACGGCCCGCCGGTCCCGGCGGCGACGACGGCCGCACGAGCCACCTCGACGATGCCGGCGAACGCGGCCTCGTCGGTCACCGCGAGATCGGCGAGGATCTTGCGGTCCACCTCGATGCCGGCCAGCTTGAGGCCCTGGATGAGGCGGTTGTAAGTCATGCCGTTGGCGCGGGCCGCGGCGTTGATCCGGGTGATCCACAGCTGGCGGAAATCGCCCTTGCGGTCGCGCCGGTCCCGGTACGCGTACTGCATCGAGTGGAGCATCTGCTCCTTGGCCTTGCGGTACAGCCGGGAGCGCTGCCCCCGGTACCCGCTGGCACCCTCCAGGACGGTACGGCGCTTCTTCTGGGCGTTGACAGCCCGCTTCACGCGTGCCACGTCAGTGTCTCCTCTTTGTCCGGGCGCGCGTCAGCGGCCGAGCAGCTTCTTGATCCGCTTGGTGTCGACCTTGCTGACCTCAACCGTGCCGGTCAGCGCGCGGGTCTTGTGAGACGACTTCTTCTCCAGGTTGTGCCGCAGGCCCGTCTGCTGGACCACGATCTTCCCGGAGCCGGTCACCTTGGCCCGCTTACCCATGCCGGTGTGGCTCTTCATCTTCGGCATCTGAACGTCTTCCTCCCGATTCGGGCCGCGTGGTACCGCGATGGCACCCGCCAGCGACCCGTGCCTGTACCTACTCTTCGGCCGCGTTCGGTTCCGGCGCGAGCGCGGCCAGGTCCACCTCGGCCACGTCGATATCGTCACGCTCCTTGGTCGCCACGCCGCGCGCGGTGGCGGCGGCGGCCTTCGTGGCCCGGTGCGGGGCGATTACCATGATCATGTTACGGCCGTCCTGCTTCGGTGCGGCCTCGACAAATCCCAGCTCAGCGATCTCCGAGGAGAGCCGGTCGAGCAGGCGGCGACCGAGTTCCGGGCGGCTCTGCTCACGACCGCGGAACATGATCGTCACCTTGACCTTGTCGCCCGCCTTGAGGAACCGCACGACGTGACCCTTCTTGGTCTCGTAGTCGTGCGGGTCGATCTTGGGGCGGAGCTTCATCTCCTTGATGACGGTCTGCTGCTGGTTACGCTTGGCCTCGCGCGCCTTGAGCGCGCTCTCGTACTTGAACTTGCCGAAGTCCATGAGCTTGCACACCGGCGGGCGCGCCATGGGCGCGACCTCAACCAGGTCCAGGTCCACGTCGGCGGCCAACTGAAGGGCGCGCTCCAGGGGGACGATGCCCACCTGCTCGCCCTCAGGGCCGACCAGCCGGACCTCACGAGCCCGGATCTGCTCGTTCACGCGTGGTTCGACGCTGATGGGGCCTCCTTAGTCAGTTTCTTTTCCCCACGACCGACCCCAACACGAAGGCCCCGGCGAATATGCCAGGGCCCGCTCGACCGGTCACACGCCCCACGCCGGGGACGCTACGCCCGCGACGGCGGCGTCACGAACGACGCCGCTACGAGCGTTGACCGGACCCGGCAGCCGTAGCCACTCGGGTGGGAGCGGGTGCTCCGCTTGAGGCACCGTGAAGATCACGGTGGGTCGACCCACCAACTGTACCAGCATGTGGGCCCCCCGGGCGAACGCGCCGCCTGGGCAGATTAGAGGGCAACCGGAGGCAGGCCGCTCGTGACGATCAACCTTGAGCTGCCGGCGGCGCTACCCATGACCGCGAGGTCGTCTCGCCGGAGTCGAAGGAGCGGGATCGAGCGAACAAACCCCTGGAGTGCGCCGCCGCTGGCATCCCCGAGTTCCGGCTGGTCGAGGAGGACGAGCAGGATCCGGACGACGCCGCGATCAACATCTTCCGGCTCATCCTCGGTCCCACCGGTCAGGCATATGCCCTGCGGCGGCGGGTCGGCCTGGCGGCCCTGAAAGACGAGTAGCTACTCGGCCACCGGGGCGGCGTCGGCGGTGGCCTGGTGGGCGGCCAGCAGGCTGCGCAGCGCCCGCACCGCGGCCAGCGCGTACGCCTTGTCCGCCGCCTGGACCGCCATCACCGAGACCACCTCGTCGTCGGCCAGCTCCAGGCTGGCCCACGGGGCGCCGTGGCCGAACTGCACCGACCGGACCACGTCCCAGGACAGCTCGTACCCGCCGATCAGGTTGCGCACCCGGATCCCGCGCGCGTCGGCTTCCATCCTGGGCCGGGTCAGCGTCAGCAGCCCGGCCGCGGCCAGGATGCCCAGGACGATCAGGGCAACCTGGTCGCTGGGCTGGAAGACACCGGTGCCGCTGTCGGTCTTGCCGTGCAGTCCCACGCCGACGGCCGTGAAGATCACAACTACCGCCACGGCCGACACCCGGGCGATCGTCGTCGCCCGGCGGGGCCGGGCCCGGACCATCTGCAGGACCGCTTCGCTCATGTCTGATCAGTCTGCCACCGGCGCCCAGCGCGGCGCATGCGCCCCCGTCACAATCGGCAGGCGTGCACGTCCGTGACCAGGATCGCGCGGGCTCCGAGGTCGTACAGCTCGTCCATGGTCCGGTGTACCCCGCTGCGGGCGACCATCGCCTGGACCGCCACCCAGCCCTGCCGGTGCAGCGGCGACACGGTGGGCGACTCGATGCCGGGGGTCAGCGCGCTGGCCTCCTCCAGCAGCTCGACCCGCACGTCGTAGGCGAGCATCACGTACCTGCGGGCCACCAGTACGCCCTGCAGCCGGCGCAGCAGCTGGCCGACCGGCCCGGTGCCGGAGGCGCCGGCGCGGCGCACCAGGACCGCGGTGGACTCCAGGATCGGCTTGCCGATCGGGGTCAGCCCGGCCTGGCGCAGCGTCTTGCCGGTCTCCACGACGTCGGCGATGGCGTCGGCCACGCCGAGCCGGACCGCGTTCTCGACGGCGCCGTCGAGCCGGACCACCTGCGCCGACATGCCCAGCTCCGTCAGGTGCCGGGTGACCACGCCCGGGTACGCGGTGGCGATCCGCCGGCCGGCCAGCTCGCTGACGTCCTTCATGGTGTCCACCGGGGCGGCGAACCGGAACGTGGCCGGCGCGAAGCCGAGGTCGAGGACCTCCTCGGCCTCGCTGCCCGAGTCCACGAGCAGGTCGCGGCCGGTGATGCCGAGGTCCAGATCACCGGAGCCGACGTAGGTGGCGATGTCCCGGGGGCGCAGGTAGAAGAACTCGACGTCGTTGTCGGAGTCGCGGCAGATCAGGTCCCGATCGTCGGTGCGTTGGCTGTAACCGGCCTCACGCAGCATGTCGGCGGCCGGGCGGGACAGGGTGCCCTTGTTGGGCACGGCGATGCGAAGCATGGACAGAACACCTCTTTGGGGGAAGTCGTGACCGGACCGGGGCGGTCAGAGATGTCGGTACACGTCCTCCAGCTTCAGATCGAGGGCGAGCATGAGCACCTGGGCCTGGTAGAGCAGCTGGGAGATCTCCTCGGCGGCCCGCTCGGGGCCCTCATGCTCGGCGGCCATCCAGGATTCGGCCGCCTCTTCGACGACCTTCTTGCCGATGGAGTGCACGCCGCGGGCCAGCGCCTCGACGGTGGACGATCCGGGCGTACCCGCTGCGGCCTTGGCCGACAGTTCGGCGTACAGCCCCTCGAAGGTCTTCACGGTGGTCCATTGTCCCAGGCCGGCACGGAGGGTGGCGAGCCCGGGGCGGGCCGGCGGCACATGCTGAGACGCCCCGCGATGCCCGCCGGCGCCCGGCCGCCTGATCAGCCCACCGTGAACCGGTGGTCGTCGGGCCACTGCTCGCCGCCGCCCCGCGCCGGGGCCACGTACCCCTCGACCGTGTACCCCCCACTGGGCAGGTCATCGATGGCCACGCTGGCCGTGCCGACCTGCGGTGCCGCCGCGCTCAGCCGGACGGTTCGATCGATGATCACCGCACCGGCCGCACCCAGCACGCGCAGCCGCATGGTCGCCCCTGGCACGATCCCGGCCAGGTTGACCGTGAAGCTGTGCCCCTGGACCGTGCCCTGCTGCGGGTCGATCACCCAGACCGGGGCGAGCACCTCCGCCGCCGGCCCCCGGCGCAGCGGCTGGGCGGGCAGTGGCGTACCCCACAGCGAGGTCGCCGGGCGCCCGTCCAGGAGCAGCCGGACGCCGGACAGGCCGGTGGCCTGGCCGGGCAGCACGCTGGTCGCGGTGGCGGTCCAGACCAGCTGCTGGACCGCCATCCGGGCGGTCGCCGGATCCGCGTCGCCGGTCCCGGCGCCGGTGAGGTCGACGCTGGCCGTGGCGCCGTCGACGGTGACCGCGCCGACCCGGGCGCCACCCGGCCACGGGCTGCGGTAGTCCGGATCGGCGGCCGGCAGGCCGAACATCGCGCCGAGCGCGGCCTCGATCCGCCGCGCGGCCGACGGGCCGGCGACCGGGATCTGGTGGTACTCGCGGTAGAGCCGGCCGCCGACGCCCGACGGGCCGAGGTAGTACACGGGCAGGTTGGCGGTGGGCACCGGCCGCCCCGGGTGGGCCGCCCCGGCCGGGTTCGGCGGTCGCGTTCCGCCCGGCCGGGGCAGGGCGCCGCCGAGCCCGGCGAGGATCGCGGCGACCACTGCCGCGGCCGTCGCGGCCACCGCGCCCACCCGCAGCGGACCCGGCCGCCACACCCACCGGCGGGCCCGCCGGCGCCGGACGCTCCCCCTGATGCGCCCCAGCGCGTCCGGCGACACCCCGACGGTCTCCGCCTCGCCGGCCAGCGCCCGGCGCAGCAGTTCCTCGGTCCCGGCGGTGTCGGGGGCCCCGGCGGATCCGGACTTCCTCACGGTCATGACCCCGGCTCCAGGATCTGGCGCAGGGCGGCGAGCCCCCGCGCGGCGTGGCTCTTCACTGCGCCCCGGCTGATGCCCATCGCCTCGGCGATGTCGGCCTCGGACAAGTCCGCGTAGTAGCGCAGCACCAGTGCCTCCCGCTGCCGGGTGGGCAGGCCGCGCAGCGCGTTGATCACAACCGCGTGGTCGAAGGCGGTGATCGTCTGGCTCTCCGCGCTCGGCGCGTCCGGCAGCGCCGTGAGGCTGTCGGTGTACCGGCGGGCCACCACCCGCCGACGCAGTGCCGACCGGGCCCCGTTGATGACGCTGGTCCGCAGGTAACCGAGCGCCCGGTCCGGCTCGCGCAGGGTCCGCCACCGCTCGTGGAGCCGGATGTACGCGTCCTGGACGACCTCCTCGGCCAGGCCCGGGTCGCCGAGCAGCAGCGCCGCCAGCCGCACCAGCTGCCGGTAGTGGCTGGCGAACAGCCGCGTGAGGGCCTCGTCGGCGGTCCACCTCTCGGCCCGCGCCGGCACCGCCATCAGGTCACCGTCCAGGGTCGCTGACCCCAGTGTCGCGCTCACGCCAGTACCACGCGCAACCCCGTGCCGTGGTTTACCGGCTGCCCCCGGATGGGTAAGCCGTCCGCTATGGCCAACGGGACCGATGAGGATCTCACTCTCACCATGAAGCGGGTGGGATGCGTGCTTAAGCAGGCCGGCATCCCGTTTGCCCTCGCCGGCGGCTTCGCGGCGTACGCGCATGGGGGCACGTCCAGTGATCATGACGTGGACTTCCTGCTGCGCAGCCAGGACGCGGACCGGGCACTGGAGACGCTCGCCGCGGCGGGCTTCGAGATCGAGCGCCCACCCGAGGACTGGCTGGTCAAGGTGTATGACGAGGGCCGGCTGGTGGATTTGATCTACCGGCCGGTGGAGCAGCCGGTCACCGACGAGACGCTCGCCGACACCAGCCCCATCTCGATCAACGCCATCCAGCTGCCGGTGATCTCGGCGACCCTGCTGATGGAGCACAAGCTGCTGGCCTTCAGCCAGCAGTACTGCGACCTGGCCAAGGCCCTGCCGCTGGCCCGCTCGCTGCGGGAGCAGATCGACTGGCCCCGGGTGCGGCGGAACACCGCCCACTCCCCGTTCGCCCAGATCTTTCTGATCCTGCTCGATCGCCTCGGGGTGGTACCACTGGCCGACACGATGCCGGCCGGCACCGACCTGGCCAAGATGGAGCTTTTCCTGGAGGGGGTGACGGCGTGACTGCTTCCGGGGACGCGTATGTGGAGGCCGCCGTGCAGCGGCTGCTGACGGAGGACCCCGACCTGTCCGAGCAGGGGCTGACGCTGCGCCAGGGCGAGGGCAACCTGCTGGTGCAGGGGGAGGTCGAGAGCGCCGACCGCCGGGAGGCGATCCTTCGGCGGTTGACCGAAAAGTTCCCGGACCTCCGCGTCCAGTGCGACATTGGGGTGACCCGGACACAGGCTCCGGTCGACGCGGAGGAGCTTTGATGGTCCGGATCGCCGCGGTCGGGGACGTCCACATCGATCAGGACGTTGTCGGCAGGTACCGCCCCGCCCTGGAGCGGCTGCCCGAATGCGCCGACATCCTGCTGCTGGCCGGCGACCTGACCCGGCACGGTACGGCGGCCGAGGCGGCCTGCGTGGCGCAGGAGTTCGGCGAGCTGGGGGTGCCCATCATCGCGGTGCTGGGCAACCACGACTACCACTGCGACGAGGTGCCGGCGGTGACCTCGATCCTGCGCGACGCCGGGATCCTCGTGCTGGAGTGCGAGTCCGCGACGGTGAACATCGGCGGCGTCCGGCTCGGCGTGGTCGGCGCGAAGGGCTTCGGTGGCGGCTTCGCCGGCCGGTGCGCCAGCGAGTTCGGCGAGCCGGAGATGAAGGCGTTCATCCGCACCACCTGCGACGTGGCCGACCGGCTCGGCGAGCAGCTGCGCCAGGTGTCCGAGTGCGACCTGCTGGTGGCGTTGACCCACTACTCGCCGGTACCGGACACCCTGGCCGGCGAGCCGCTGGAGATCTACCCGTTCCTGGGCTCGTACCTGCTGGGCCAGGCCATCGACTCGGCACCCACCAACCTCGCCCTGCACGGCCACGCGCACGCCGGCACCGAGCGCGGCCTCACCCCGGGCGGGGTACGGGTGCGCAACGTCGCCCACCCCGTGATCAAGCAGGCGTACAGCGTGTACCACCTGAACCCGCAGGAATCCACCGATCAGCGACGGGAGCCCGCGCCGGCCGCCTGACCGTCCGCCGCCGGGCCTGTAACGGTCGTTGGGTCAGTGACGTCGGCCGGGCCAGTGACGCGAGCCGGGCCAGTGACGTCAGCCGGGCCAGTGACGTCAGCCGCCGGTGGCGGCGCGCACCGGGATGATCCGGTCGACCCCGCTGATCCGCAGCACCTCGCGCACCGTCTTGCGTGGCGCGTACGCCACCAGCCGGCCCTGCCCCGCCGCGGCCCGCCGGTACAGCCAGACCAGCGCGCCGACCCCGGTCGAGTCGCAGAACGACAGGCCCGACAGGTCGAGGACCACCTCCTGGCCGCCGCCGCAGGCCGGGCCCACCGTGGTCTTCAGCAAATCCACAGTGGACAAGTCGAGGTAACCAGTCAGCCGGAACAGCGCCGATTCCTCGGCGGCCATCCGCTCGACGCGCAGACCCTCGGAGTCGTCGGTCATGTCGGGTCTCCCGCTTCACGGTGAACGCCGGGCCGGCTGTCCCGATGGAAAGGGCCGCGGGACGCTGTCGACGGACACTGTACCGCCGCCCCAGGAGACCGGGCAGTCCCGGCCCGCGACGTGCCGATCCGCCGGCGCCACCCGAGCCCGGCCGGGGCGTGGCGGCCCGATGGCCCGCGACGGCCGAACCGGCCCGGGAATTCGCGGGTGCCTCCGGGCCGGCCGGCGCGGAGCGACGCGGTCAGTCCAGCTTCGCCAGCGTCAGCGCCGCGTCGAGCGCGGCCACGGTCGCCGACCAGCCCTTGTCCTCGGTCGAGTCGGGCAGCCCGGCCCGCTGCAACGCCTGGTCGACGGTGTCCACCGTCAGCACGCCCTGCGCCACCGGCGTCGACTCGTCCAGCGCCACCCGGGTCAGCCCGTCGGTCACCGACTGGCACACGTACTCGAAGTGCGCCGTGTCGCCCCGGATCACCACGCCGAGGGCCACCACCGCATCGGTGCGGCGAGCCAGCGCCTGCGCCACCACCGGCAGCTCCACCGAGCCGGACACCCGGGCCACGGTCACGTCCGTGACGCCGCACGCCTTGGCGGCGGCCAGCGCCCGCTGCAGCAGCTGCTCGGTGATCTCGTGGTGCCACCGGGTGGCGACCACCCCGAGTCTCAACCCCGAGCCGTCCACAGTGGACAAATCGGGGGTGCCGAAGCCGGCCATCCGTCTTTCCCTTCCCTTTCCGGGGCCCGGATCCCGGGCCCCCGCGCTCCGGCCGTCAGGCCTCGGCCATGTCGTCGAGCTGGTCGAGCAGGTGGCCCATCCGGTCCCGCTTGGTGCGAAGGTACCGGACGTTCTCCGGGTGCGGCTGCACCGGAAGCGGTACCCGGCCGACCACCTCCAGCCCGTACCCCTGCAGCCCGGCCCGCTTGGCCGGGTTGTTGGTCAGCAGCCGCATCGTGCGCACCCCGAGGTCGTAGAGGATCTGCGCGCCGGTGCCGTAGTCCCGCGCGTCGGCCGGCAGGCCCAGCAGCAGGTTCGCGTCCACCGTGTCGCTGCCGGCGTCCTGCAGCTCGTAGGCGCGCAGCTTGGACAGCAGCCCGATGCCCCGGCCCTCGTGTCCGCGCATGTACAGCACCACGCCGCGGCCCTCCTCGGCCACCCGGCGCAGCGCCGCCTGCAGCTGTGGCCCGCAGTCGCAGCGCTGGGAGCCGAACACGTCACCGGTCAGGCATTCGGAGTGCACCCGGACCAGCACGTCCTGCCCGTCGCTGACGTCGCCGTAGACCAGCGCGATCTGCTCGGCTCCGTCCACCGTGGCCCGGTACCCGTACGCGGTGAACTGCCCGTACTCGGTGGGCAGCCGTACCGTGGCCACGCGCTCCACCTGCTGCTCGGTGCGCCGCCGGTACGCGATGAGGTCGGCGATCGAGATCAGGGTCAGCTCGTGCTCCTTGGCGAACAGGGTCAGCTCCGGCAGCCGCATCATCGTGCCGTCGTCGTTGACCAGCTCGCACAGCACGCCGGCCGGTCGCAGGCCGGCCAGCTGCGCCAGGTCGATGGCGGCCTCGGTGTGCCCGGGCCGGCGCAGCACCCCGCCGGCCTTGGCCCGCAGCGGCACCACGTGTCCCGGCCGGGACAGCTGGACCGCCGAGGTCGCCGGGTCGGCCAGCAGCCGGATGGTGTGCGCCCGGTCGGCGGCGGAGATGCCGGTGGTCACGCCGTCACGGGCGTCGACCGTGACCGTGTAGGCGGTGCCCCGCGGATCCTGGTTGACCCGGTACATCGGCGGCAGTTCCAGCCGGTCCGCGTCCGACTCGGTCAGCGGCGCGCAGATGAAGCCCGAGGTGTACCGAACCGTGAAGGCCAGCAGCTCCGGGGTGGCCAGCTCGGCCGCGAAGATCAGGTCGCCCTCGTTCTCCCGGTCGGCGTCGTCGACGACCACGACCGGGCGGCCGGCCGCGATGTCCTTGATTGCCTGCTCGATCGTGTCGAAGGTTCCCGGCTCGGTCATGACTCCCGCTCCCCCACCAGCTTCTCGACGTACTTGGCGATCACATCGACTTCCAGATTCACCGGGTCACCGACGCCCTTGGTACCCAGCGTCGTCAGGTTCAACGTGGTCGGGATCAGGCTGACCGCGAAGTCACGCTCGGAGACCGACGTGACGGTCAGCGAGACGCCGTCCACCGTGATCGAGCCCTTCTCCACCACATACCGGGCCAGCTCGGCAGGCAGCGAGACGGTGACGATCTCCCATTCCCGGCCGGACTGCCGGAACAGGATCTCGCCCACCCCGTCCACGTGCCCCTGCACCAGGTGCCCGCCCAGCCGGGTGGACAGCGTCGCGGCCCGCTCCAGGTTCACCCGGTCGTCGGGGGTCAGCCCGCCCAGCGATGAGCGGTCCAGCGTCTCCTTCATCACGTCCGCGGTGAACGTGCCGTCGGCCGTCTCCACCACGGTCAGGCACACGCCGTTGACGGCTATCGAGTCGCCGTGGCTCGCGTCGGCGGTGACCAGCGGCCCCCGAACGGTCAAGCGGGCCGCGTCACCGAGGTCGGTGACTCCGACGACGTTGCCCAACTCCTCCACGATGCCGGTGAACATGTCAGCTCCTCCTCCGGGGGACAGCGGTGATCCGCAGGTCCGGTCCCATCCGGGTAACGTCGGTGAGTTCGAGATCGATGGCGGCCGAGATCGTGGTCACGCCGGCCGGTCCGCTGGCCGCCAGTCCCTCGCCGAGCAGCTTGGGCGCGACGTACCCGACGACCTCGTCGACCAGCCCCGCGGCCAGGAACGCCCCGGCCAGCGTGGGGCCGCCCTCGATCAGTGCGGCGCGCACCCCGCGCGTGTACAACGCGGCGAGCAGCTTCTCCAGGTCGACCCGGCCGTCGGCCCCGGCGCCGACCTCGGCGGCGGTGGCGATCCAGGTGGGCGCGGCATCGTCGAGCACCCGGGCACCCGGCGGGGTACGGCCGGCCGCGTCCACCACCACCCGCAGCGGCGCCCGGTGCAGCCCCGGTACCCGGACGGTCAGCGCCGGGTCGTCGGCCAGCACGGTACCGATGCCGGCGATGATCGCGTCCATCTCGCCGCGCAGCGCGTGCACGTCCGCCCGCGCCCGCTCGGAGGTGATCCACTTGCTGGTACCGTCGGCCGCCGCCGACCGCCCGTCCAGGGTGGCGGCGTACTTCCAGATCACGTAGGGGTGGCCCCGCCGCACGGCGGTGCGCCAGTACCGCGACAGGTGCCCGGCCCGCTGCTCGCCCAGCCCCCGCGCGATGTCGACGCCGGCGCCGCGCAGCGTGTCGGCGCCCCCGGCGGCCAGCGGATTGGGGTCGGCGACCGCGTACACCACCCGCGTCACCCCGGCGGCGATCAGCGCCTGAGTGCACGGGCCGGTGCGCCCGGTGTGGTCGCAGGGTTCGAGGGTCACCACCGCGGTGCCGCCCCGGGCCCGGTCTCCGGCGGCGGTCAGCGCCGCCACCTCGGCGTGCGGCCCACCGGCCGGGGCGGTCCGGCCCTCGCCGGCCACCGTGCCGTCGGCTGCCAGGATCACCGCGCCGACGCTCGGGTTCGGGCTGGTCGAGCCGAGCCCCCGCGCGGCAAGGTCCAGGGCGCGGTCCATCGCGTCCCGTTCTGCCGGGCTGAACTCGGTCACCGCCGGGCCCCCTTTCGTCGCGGTGCGCGGCGGGGGCATGACGACCGGCGGGCAGGGGTGGCGACGCGCCACCCGACGGGGCGACGCCCGGACACTGCCGGACGGGCCCGGGAACGCCGTGGTGGCGCTCCGCCCGCGCGCTGTCTCCCATCCGGACTTTGACCGTCGGCCCCGGAGTCTCACCAGGTCCACCGCTCGACACGAGGTCGATCGGGTCGCGGGCTTACCGGGGCCGCAAGGCCGCCGGATCACCGCCGGTTCGGAATTTCACCGAGTCCCGCCAGCGCGTGGTGGGTACGTGGTTCGAGTCTTGCACGCCGGTGCCCGCAGCGTGCCCCGCAGGCGACGCGCATCACACCACTGGGGGCATGGCGGGGCTCACCCGCTGCACGGATAGGGGTCGGCGGTCGACCCGGAGGCGGTTCAGCGTTCGGTGCGCCGGTCCACCGCGACGTACGAGCCGGGCTGCGTCTTGGCCACCGTCTTCATCTCCGAGGCCGCCGCCACCACCTCGCGGGGGTCGGCGTAGGGATGGTTGGTCGACAGCGCCACCCCGATGGAGATCGTCACCAGCCGGGCCCGCTTTACTTCGCCCTTTTTGTCGGTGAGCTCCAGGTATCCGCGCTCGGAGTCCACCGGGTCGTAGAGCTTGTCCGCCGTGCTCTCGAAGTCGGTCACCGCGCGCTCGGTCAGCGGGCGGATCTGGTCGGGGGTGCACACGATCACGAAGTCGTCGCCGCCGATGTGGCCGAGGAACGCCGGGGGCAGCCCGACCTCCATCACCGCGCGCTGCACCGAACGGGCCAGCGCGGAGATGAACTCGTCGCCGCGGGCGAAGCCGTACGCGTCGTTGACGCTCTTGAACCGGTCGATGTCGACGTGGCACACCGCGTAGTCCGAGCCGCCGCGCACCCGGTCGGAGATCTCCCGCAGGATGCGGGTGTTGCCGGGCAGCCCGGTCAGCGGCGAGACCTCGCGGTACTCCTGGTTGCGCCGCAGGATGGAGTTGACCCGGGCCACCAGTTCCAGCGTGTCGAACGGCTTGACCAGGTAATCGTCGGCCCCGGCGGTCAGCCCGAGCACCTTGTCCACGGTCAGCCCGCGCGCGGTCAGCATGATGATCGGCATCGACGAGGTCAGCGGGTTGGCCCGCAGCCGGCGGGTCAGCTCCAGCCCGTCGACCTTGGGCATCATCAGGTCCACGATCGCCAGGTCCGGCGAGCCGCCCGCGACCAGGTCCAGCGCCTCGGCGCCGTCCCGGGCCACCAGCACGTCGAAGCCCTGCAGCTGCAGGTTCACCTCAACGAACCGGGCGATGTCGAGGTCGTCGTCGACGACCAGAATCTGATGCTTGCGCGCCTCGTCCGACGGGGCGGTCACCTGCCGGCCGCCTGGCGCAACGCCCGCACCGCGGCGGCCGGGTCGGCGGAGGCGTAGACGGCGGTACCGGCGACGAACGCGTCCGCGCCCGCCTCGGCCGCCGCCTCGATGGTGTCCCGGGCGATCCCGCCGTCCACTTCGATGCGCAGCTCCAGGTGGCCGGCGTCGACCTGGCGGCGGGCGGCGCGCACCTTGTCCAGCAGCTCGGGCATGAACGCCTGGCCGCCGAAGCCCGCCTTGATCGTCATGATCAGCAGGGTGTCGAAGTGGGGCAGCAGCTCCAGGTACGGCTCGACCGGCGTGTCCCGGTCGATCGCCAGGCCGGCCCGGCTACCCGCGGCGCGCAGGTTCTTGGCCAGCGCGACCGGGTCGTCGGCGGCCTCGACGTGGAAGGTGACGTTGTACGCGCCGGCCTCGGCGTACCCGATCGACCAGCGCTCCGGCTGCTCGATCATGAGGTGCACGTCGAACGGCAGGGTGGAGGTCTTGATCAGGCTCTGCACGACCGGCAGCCCGATGGTGAGGTTGGGGACGAAGTGGTTGTCCATCACGTCCACGTGCAGCCAGTCGGCCGCGCCCTCGACGGCTCTGGCCTCCTCGGCCAGGCGGGCGAAGTCGGCGGCGAGGATGCTGGGGGCGATGATCGGTGGCGGCACGCTCACCTCGCCAGTGTATTGGCTGCTCCTCGCCGACATCGGACTAGGAGTCCGTCGCCCGCCGGTCAGATTCGGGTATGGTTTCGCCCCGATCAGCCGGTCCGGCGCACCCGATCAGCCGGTCCGGCGCAGCAGGGCGATGAACATCGCGTCGGTACCGTGCCGGTGCGGCCACAGCTGCACGGTCGGCCCCGTACCCAGGCCCGGCATGCTCACCGATCCGGCGGCCACCCCCGACCGGGCGTCGAGCAGCTCCACCGGGTGGGGGCTGCGGCGGGCCGACTCGGTGACCGTCACCTGGGTCTCCACGATGTGCGGCGAGCACGTGACGTACCCCACGACCCCGCCCGGGCGCACCGCGCGGATGGCGGCGGTCAGTAGCTCCCGCTGCAGCCGGGTCAGCGGCGGCAGGTCGCTGGGGGTACGGCGCCAGCGCGCCTCCGGCCGCCGGCGCAGCGCGCCGAGCCCGGAGCACGGCGCGTCCACCAGCACCCGGTCGAAACCGGCCTCGGGGAGATCCGGACCGCCCACGTCCCGGCCATCGGCGCACAGCACGGTCACCGGCAGCCCCCGGGTCGCCTTCTCCACCAGCTCGGCCCGGTGCGGCGCCACCTCGACCGCGGTCAGCCGGGCGCCACGCAGCGCCGCCAGCGAACCGAGCAGCGCGGCCTTACCGCCCGGGCCGGCGCACAGGTCCAGCCAGCGGGTGTCCTCGCCGACCACCTCGGCGTCGGCGAGGGCGAGGGCGGCCAGCTGCGAACCCTCGTCCTGCACGTGCGCCCGGCCCTCGCGCACGGCGGCCAGCTCGCTGGGCGCCCCGCCGTCCAGGTACACCGCGTACGGCGAGAAGGCACCGGGCGCGCCGCCCACCTCGTCGGCCAGCTCGACCGCGTCGACCAGGCCGGGACGGGCGCACAGGTGCACCGCCGCCGGGTAGTTGTCCTCGACCAGCAGCGCCTCGGTCTCCTCCTGGTCGCCGCCGAGCGTCTCCTCGAATGCCCGCACAATCCACTGCGGGTGGCTGTGAGTGAGCGCCAGGTAGCCGACCGGGTCGGCGTCGCGGGCCGGGGCAAGGTCGGCCAGCCACTCGTCGCGGGTACGGCCGCCGATCTGGCGCAGCACCGCGTTGGCGAAACCGGTCGCGCCCGGGCCGTCCGCCGAGCGCAGCAGGTCCACGGTGGTCGACACCGCGGCGTGCGCCGGCACCCGGGTGTGCAGCAGCTGGTACGCGCCCAGCCGCAGGGCGTCGCGGGCCGGCGGGTCGATCCGGTCCACCTCCCGGCCGGCGGCCGCCGCGACGATGGCGTCCAGGGTGCCCATGGCGCGCAGGGTGCCGTAGGTCAGCTCGGTGGCGAACGCCGCGTCCCGGCCGTGCACCCCGAACTCCCGCAGGATCTGTGGGAGCACCAGGTTGGCGTACGCGCCGTCGCGGTTCACGGCCGCGATCGCCTGGTACGCCGCCTGCCGGGCCGGGTCACCGCCGCGGGCCACCGCCCGATGCGCCCGATCCGCCCCGACCTGCCGGGCCGATCTCCGGTCCCCGGAGAATCCGCGATCCCCGGAGGATCCGCGATCCCCGGTCGATCCGCGCTCCTGGCGCGGGCCACGGTCCCGGGCCGCGCCGGACTCCCAGCGCCGTCCGCGCTCCCGGTCCCCCGAGTCCCGGTTCCCCGCGTCCCGGTCTCCCGAGTCCCGCTCCACAGCGCCCGCCCTTCCCGTGTTCCGCTCCACCGCGCCCGTCCTTCCCCCGTCCGAACTCACCCCGGCGCTCATCCGAGCCGCTCGCCGGGCTCCGGACGCACACCACGCGCCCAGTCGGTCGCCGCCATGGCGCGCTTGCCGGCCGCCCGCACCTCGCCCAGCGCCACCGGCCCGGTACCGGTGCCGATCAGCACCCGCGACCGCTGCGCCTCGATCTGCCCGGGCGCCAGCGGCGCGGTGCCCGGCACCGGCGTCACGGGCGTCACCGGGCCGAGCTTGACGCGCTCGCCCCGGAACGTGCTCCAGGCCCCGGGCGCCGGGGTGCTGGCCCGCACCCGCCGGTCCACCCCGAACGCCGGCTCCGCCCAGCGCACCTCGGCGTCCTCCACGGTCAGCTTGGGCGCGAGCGAGACCCCGTCGGCCGGCTGCGCCACCGCGCTCAACGTGCCCGCCTCGATGCCGTCCAGGACCTCCACGAGCAGCCGGGCACCCGCGCCGGACAGCCGGTCGAGCAGGTCGCCGGACGTGTCGGTGGGGTTGATCGGCTCGGTCAGGGTGCCGAACACCGGGCCGGTGTCGAGGCCGGCCTCCAACTGGAAGACGCTGGCCCCGGTCACCTCGTCGCCGTGCAGCACCGAGTACTGGACCGGCGCCGCCCCGCGCCAGGCCGGCAGCAGCGAGAAGTGCAGATTCACCCAGCCGTGCCGGGGAATCGACAGCGCGGCCGGCGGCACCAGCGCGCCGTAGGCGACCACGGGTACGCAGTCCGGGGCGATCTCCTCCAGCCTCGCCAGGAACTCCGGCTCCCTGGGCCGCTGCGGGGTCAGCACCTCGATGCCCCGCTCGTCGGCCCAGGCGCCCACGGGCGACCGCACCAGCCGCCGGCCCCGCCCCGCCGGGGCGTCGGGCCTCGTGAGCACCGCGACCAACTGGTGGTCCGAGGCGGCGATGGCGTCCAGCGCCGGCACCGCGACGGCCGGGGTACCGGCGAAGACCAGGCGCATCAGCCGGCCTGCCCGCTCGCGGGCGCGTGCGGACTGACCTTGATCGTCATGCCGGCCTCGTACCAGTCCGTGGCGCGGATCGCCTTCATCGCCTCTTTGCGGGCCTTCGCGTCCAGGCGGTCGATGAACAGCACTCCGTCGAGGTGGTCGGTCTCGTGCTGGGCGCAGCGCGCCATCATGCCCGAACCGACGATCTGCACCGGGTCGCCGTACTCGTTGAAGCCCTTGGCCACCACGTTCATCCGGCGCTTGGTGTCCACGTAGACGCCCGGGATCGACAGGCAGCCCTCCTGGCCGTCCTGTTCCTCCTCGTCCGGGAACTCCAGCACCGGATTGACCAGATGCCCGACCACGTCGTCGACGTCGAAGGCGAACACCCTCAGGCCGACCCCCAACTGCGGCGCGGCCAGGCCGGCGCCCTCCTGGTCGCGCATGGTGTCGACCAGGTCGGCGACCAGCTTGCGCAGCTCCTTGTCGAAATCCACCACCGGGTCGGCCGGGCTGCGCAGCACGGGATCACCGAACAGACGGATCGGCGTGACGGTCACGGGCCTACTCTCCTCGGGCGGTCGGATCCTGGCGGCCGGTCGCAGGACAACTGTTCCAGTCTACGGAGTACGCACGGTTCGCCCACCGCCGCCAGGGCTGGAGCGGGCCGGCGAGTGGTTGGCGGGGGCAGCGGCCCTAGAGCAACTCCAGCGGGTCGACCTGCACCCGGACCGGATCGGGTGCCTTCCGGGCGCTGCGTACCCCGGCCGCCTCGCGCAGCGCCGAGGCCAGCGCGGCACCGCCCGACCGGGTGGTACGCAGCAGCATCCGCTCCTGCCCGTCCCCGGCCGGTACCGGCCCGAGCGGCTGCACCCCGTCCGGCAGGTGCGCGGCGGCCAGCAGGTCGGCGACGGAGTCCGGGGTTCCGGTCAGCGACGCCATCCGTACCGCCGGCGGAAAGCCCAGCTCCCGCCGCTCGGCCAGCTCACGGGCGGCCAGCCAGCCCGGGTCGAACCTGATCAACGCCTGTACCGGCGACAGCCCGCCGTCCGCGACCACCACCACCCGGCCGCCGGCCACGCCCGGGCGGGCCAGCGCCGCCGCCGCCAGCCACCGGCGCAGCGCCTCCTCGCCGGCCCGCAGGTCGGCCCGGGTGAGCAGCGCCCAGGTGTCCAGCAGCAGCACCGCGCCGTACCCCGCCCCGTCCGGTACCGGCTCCGCGCCCGGCGTGGCGACCGCCAGCCCCGGTTCGTCCGGGACCGTGGCCAGCACCCCGTCCCGGCCGGACGTCCAGACCGGTACCCCCGCGAAGGCGCGGCCCAACTCCTCGGCGGTACGGCGGGCACCAACGACCGCGGCGCGCAGCCGGCGCGCGCCGCACACCGGGCAGGCGTACCCGGCCGCGGCCCGGCCGCACCAGCGGCACACCGCGGTGCTCGCGGAGCCGGACAGCGACAGCGGCCCCCGGCAGTGCGGACAGCGCGCCGGGGTGCGGCACTGGGCGCACGCGACCGCCGGCAGGTAGCCGCGGCGGGGCACCTGCACGAGCACCGGCGCACCGGCCGCCAACGCGTCCCGGGCCGCCCGCCAGGCCAGTGTGGGCAGCCGGGCGGCGACCTGGTCACGGAGATCGTCACTGGTCGCGTGGACGGCCGGCGCCCGCCGCCGGAGCGTGTCGCGGGCGGCCTCGATCGGCCTGGCCCACCCGGTCTCCAGCAGCTGCTGCGCCTCGGCGCTGCGCGCGTACCCGCCCACCAGCACGGCCGCCGAGGCCAGCTGCGCCCTGGTCAACAGCACTTCGCGGGCGTGCGGGTAGGGGGCGCGCGGCTCGGCGTGCAGGTCGTCGCCGTCGTCCCAGATCGCCACCAGCCCCAGGTCGGCGGCAGGCGCGAAGACCACGGCCCGGGTACCGATGACGGCGCGGACCCGGCCGCGCCGCACCGCCAGGAACCGCCGGTACCGCTCGGCCGGCCCGACCGCGGCGGACAGCGCCACGTGCCGGTCCGGCCCCAGACACTCGCGGAGCGCGGCGTCCAGCCGGTCCAGGTCCCGGGCGTCGGCGACGGCCACCACGACACCGCGCCCACTGTGCAGGGTGGCGGCGACCGCCTCCGCCAGGCGGGCCGGCCAGTTCTCGCCGGGCAGCGCGGTCCACACCGCGCGGGGTGCCCGGCCGTCGGCCAGGGCGGTGAGGAACCCGGGCCCGTTGGGGTAGTCCCGCCAGCGCGTCGGGTCGAAGTCGACCGGTGCACCCGCCGGCCCGGCACCCAT